>JBEVJQ010000227.1:0-8700 GCA_040510055.1 Burkholderiaceae bacterium
ACAGTGCCTCGATGCCATCCACGGCAATCCGACCGACCGCCGGATCCTGTTCCATGGCTGGAACTGCGCCGAGATCGACCAGATGGCCCTGCCTCCCTGCCACCTGCTCTACCAGTTCCTGCCGCAGGTCGAACGGCGCGAGATCTCGCTTTGCCTCTACGTTCGCAGCAACGACCTCGGTCTGGGCACGCCGTTCAATCTCGCCGAGGGAGCGAGCCTGCTGCACTTGGTCGGTCGCCTGACCGGCTACACGCCGCGGTGGTTCAGCTACTTCGTCGGCGATGCCCACATCTACGAAACCCACGTCGAGATGTTGCGCGAGCAACTGCGACGCGAGCCGTTCCCGTTGCCGCGGCTGGCTCTGTCCGAACGAATACCGGATTTCGGCCGGACCGGTCGCTACGAGCCCGAATGGCTCGAGCGGGTCGAGCCCGACGACTTCAGCCTCGTCGGCTATCGTCATCATGAGCCGTTGACGGCGCCGATGGCGGTCTGAGCGGCCGGACGCGATGCTGACATTGATCGTCGCCCGCGCCCGCAATGGCGCGATCGGGCTCGGCAACGACCTGCCCTGGCATCTCCCCGAGGACCTCGCCTTCTTCAAGCGCGCGACGATGGGCGCGACGCTGGTGATGGGACGCCGGACATGGGAGTCGATCGGCCGGCCACTACCGGGGCGCAAAATGGTCGTGGTGAGCCGCAGGCCGATCGCCGGCGTCGCCGACGGCGGATCGTCGACAGCGGCCGCGGGTGATGACGTAGTCACCCGGGCATCGAGCCTCGAAGACGCGCTGCAGCGTCATGGCGCCGACGGCCGTGAGTTGTTCGTGATCGGCGGCGCCGACGTGTTCCGGCAGGTGATGCCTGTCGCTGACCGGATCCTGATGACCGAGATCGATTCGGAGCCGCAGGCCGACACGTTCATGGATGCGCCGGCCGACGATGACTGGATTGCCGTGTCGCGCGAAGAGCGCGCCGCACCCGATGGCACCCGCTTCGCCTGGGTCGATCTGCGTCGGCGCGACGCCCATCCGACGTCGGCCGCGGTCGGCACGGCAGCCCCTTGAGTCGCTCCTCCCCGCGTAGCGGAGGGTCGCTCGGACGGAGATGAAGATGGTAAATTGCCCGCGGAACGTGCGCGACGACCGCGCGACGCAACGCGACGCCACCCTGGCAGCACCGAGGAGATCTTCGAACATGAATCGTTGCCGCGCCAGCGCCGGCAGGAACGGGGTTGCGTTGGCCGCGCGCCGGCAGCCGTCGTGGCACGCATCATGGGTCTGCACACGGTTGTGGCTGGCCGCGGCTGCCATCATCGCGATGCTGGCCGTCGCACCGAACGCTGCCCTGGCCCAGACGCTGCGCTGGGCGGCGCAGAACGACGTCCTGACCCTCGACCCGCACGCGCAGAACCATTCGACGACGAATGCGATGATGCAGCACGCCTACGAGGGCCTCACGCGCTACGACCGCGACTACAAGGTCGAGCCCGCACTGGCCACGGGTTGGCAGCAGAACTCGCCCACCGAGTGGCGCTTCAACCTGCGCCGCAACGTCAAGTTCCACGACGGCACGCCATTCACTGCCGATGACGTCCTGTTCTCGTTCGACCGCGTGAAGAACTCGAACAGCTCGATGACGATCTACATCACCGGCGTGCGCGAGGTCCGCAAGGTCGACGATTTCACGGTCGATTTCATCCTCGAGCGGCCGGTGCCGATCCTGCTGCGCAACATCATCGACTTCCGGATCATGAGCCGCAGCTGGGCCCAGAAAAACCGCTCGGAGCGCGCTCAGGACCTGAAGAACAAGGAAGAAACCTACGCCTCGCGCAACACCAACGGCACCGGTCCCTACCTGATCAAGTCGTGGTCGCCGGACCAGCGGGTCGTGCTCGAACGCAACAAGAGCTGGTGGGACAGCGACATCGGCAACGTCGAGGAAGTCGTCTACACGCCGATCAAGCAGGATGCAACGCGGATCGCCGCGCTCCTTTCCGGCGAGGTCGATCTCGTCACCGACCTGCCGACGCAGGATGTGGCCAGGCTGCGGCAGAACAGCTCGATCAAGATCCTCGATGGGCCCGAGGTCCGGACGATGTTCGTCGGGCTCGACCAGTTCTCGGACGAGCTCAAGTACTCGCCGGTCACCGGCAAGAACCCGTTCAAGGATGTCCGCGTGCGCAAGGCGCTGAATCTGGCCGTGGATGTCGAGGCGATCAAGCGGACGACCATGCGCGGGTTGTCCGTTCCGGCGGCGATCCTGGTGGCGCCCGGCGTCAACGGCTGGAGTGCCGATCTCGACAAGCGCGAACCGTTCAGCCTGCAGCAGGCAAAGGCGCTGCTCGCCGAGGCCGGCTACCCCGACGGTTTCGAGTTCACCCTCGACTGCCCGAACAACCGCTACGTCAACGACGAGGAAATCTGTCAGGCACTGGTCGGGATGTGGGCCCGGATGGGCGTCAAGGTGCGACTGAACGCGATGCCGTTCTCGAACTTCATTCCCAAGATCGAGAAACTCGACACCAGCGCCTACTTCCTCGGCTGGGGGGTGGCCACATACGATGCGCTCTATGCGCTGCAGTCACTGGTGCGCACGCGCACGACCGGGGCCGACGGCAACTACAACCTCGGGCGCGTCAGCAATCCCAAGATCGACGAGCTGATCGACGCGGCCAAGATCGAGAGCGACGCGAGCAAGCGCGACATGCAACTGCGCACGGCTCTGAAGCTCACGGCCGAGAACTACCACTACGTGCCGATCCATCACCAGGTCCGGCCCTGGGCGATGAAGAAGTCGGTGACGACGGTCCACAAGTCCGACGACCGGCCCGAGTCGAGGTTCGCCAACGTCGAGCGGCCCTGACCGCCCCTCAGGCGTCACCGAGCGTCTGCGAGATCTCGACCGGAAATTTCTCGGCGGCGGCGGGCGGGGGCGACCTCGCCGCGCGGCTCGGGCCAGCAATCGGAGTGCGGGTCAGCTATCGACCATGCGTAGCCACGGCCGCGATGATCAGGCTGGCGAGTCGCGCAGTCCGCTTTGCGCGGCGGCGCGCGAATCGAACACGATACCCACCTCGCGGGCGTCGGCCACGACTCCGGTCTTGGCGATCCGGATCCTGACCCAGCGGGTGGCAAACTTCGCCTCGATTGCCCGGCACAGGTGGCCGGCCAGCCGCTCGAGCAGCTTGTATCGCGTGGCTCGACATTCCGTCCTGACCAGCTCGGCCACGGCCGCATAGTCGACGGTATCGGCGAGCCGGTCGGACTCGAACGCCCGCTCCTCGCGCAGACCGACCTCGATGCCGAGGGTCAGGATCTGCGACGAGCCGCGCTCGCGAGCGCCGACGCCGACGAACGCCTCGACCTGCAGATCGTTGATGAAGACGTGGTGCATTCCGGGTCCATCGCGCGAGCAGATCGCTGTCTGGTGGCGCCCTCGGCAGGAATCGAACCTGCGACCTATCCCTTCATCCCACTTCGGCTTTCGCCGCCACCAGCGGTGTTCGTGGGCTGGACTATGCCTTTGCCATGGTGCCGGGCGAGCGGGCAATGATCCCGATCGGACCGACGCAGCAGGCAGGAACCGTCTAGTCTCTACACCTTCCCCGGCCCACCGGGCCGGGGCTTGGCTCGGCGTTGCCGTCTGTCCGGATCGGGACAGGGCGGGTTCGCCGAATTTGGCTCCATTCACGCGATGGCTTTCGCCACCGGTGCCCAATCGGTTCAGGAGGGGATCGCTCTATCCACTGAGCTACGGGGGCTTGGCCGCGAGTGTACCAACTCAGACCGGCTCGAAGATCGCGAACACCTTGTTGGAGTTGAACACCTCGGTGGCGATGAAGCGGCTCCACTGCAGCCGCGTTCCGAGCGCCTGCATCGCGCCCAGCAACGGCGACCAGTTGAGCATCTCCTGCTGGCCCGCCCGCTCGAACGCCGCGAGCGACTGGTTTCGCCAGGCATCGAGGTCGCCCGCGACCAGCGCGTCGTAGAGCAGCCGGTCGGCCGCGGTGTCGGGGCGCAGGCGCCAGGTGTGGTCGCAGAGAAAGGCATGTGACCAGCTCGACGAGGCGATCAGTGCCACCCGCCCTTCCTGCGTTGCCAGCCAGCGGCCGACCTGGGCGCCGAGATCGAAGCAGCGCGTCGGCGACGGCGATGGCGGGTCGAATTCGATGTCGTCGCCGAAGCGCGTGAGGAACCCGCGGCAGGAAATGACCCGCCGACCGTAGCAGTTGATCGGCATCGCCACCGTTCGATACGGCCAACCGCGCCGGTCGTAGTCGAGGTAGAGGATTGCGTTGCCGAACGCATGGGCGAAGCCCGGATGATGGAGCGGCTGGTACGCATAGGCGACGTCGAAGCCCGCCTCGAGCAACCCCGTGGCCAGCTTGCGGCCGAAGGCACGATCGCCTTTCACCCGGTAGTGTTTGTCCGGTCCCTCGTCCCAGGCGTTGGGCTTGCCGCCTTCGGCCATCGATGAGCGCTGGGCGTGGCGCCAAGGATGGAAATCGAGATCCGGGTAAGCGCAGACGGTGAACGCGGGAATGACGTCCTCGCGGAAGTTCTCGTACTGATCGTCGCCCCAGATCAGGACGACATCGGGGTCGAAGTCATCGAGCGTGTCGCGGACCTTGGAAAAGCATTCGACCAGTGCCGCGGGGTGCCCGGCGGCCGCGGCCGCGCCCCGGTCGGTCCCCCACTCGGCGCGCATCGTCGGCGACCAGTTCGCCGGATCCGTGGCCTCGGCCGGAATCGCCGGATCTTCGAGCGTGGTCGCGAGGATGCCGGCCATCTTCGCGTCGGGCATGCTGAGCGGCGGATAGTGCGACAGCCCCAGTCCAAGCACGTGTGCCATGGCTGACTCCTCGGGAGCACTAAAATTCGACGGGCTGATGGTCCGGCCGGCCGGACAATCGATTCGTGGAGATTCTAGTGGCGACCTTCGACCTGTCGTTCCACCGTGTGGGCCCGTCGTACAGGCGGCTGGGCCTGTCGTTCCGGCGTTCCGACACCCCTGCCTCGCCGGCCCGGATCCTGGCCGCGACACCGGGCGGAACCGCACGCGGTCGTACGGCCGCGATGACGGCCGCCATCGGGCTGGCGGCAGCGTTCGCCCTGCTTGGCGGTTGCGCCTCGACCGACCTCCCACCCGGACCGCAATACCAGGCAGCCACGGCAACGACCGACGCCGAGTATCAGCCGTTTCTTCGCCCGGGCACGAATGTCCTCGAGGGTCGGGCCGTGCGCAAGTTGCCTGACGGCCGACCGGCACCTGTCATCGGCCGCAGCGTCACGCTGGACCCGGCGACCACCATCGGCGATGACTGGTGGCGCGTGGCCGGCCGTTCGTTCGCCGATCGCCTGAGCTTGCCGCAGTCGGAAGCATTCGCCCGCGCGCGCCGCGTCACGGTGACCGACGGCGAAGGCCGGTTCGTCTTTCGCGATCTGCCGGCCGGCTCGTACTACCTGCGGACCGACTACGGCGGCACCGCCACCAGCGGCGCGGGCGCGCAAGGCGGGCTGCTGGGTCAACGCGTCGTTGTCCCCGTGGCCGCGCCGGTGCTGGTCGATTCGCTGGCCGAATGACGGCCGCACGATGACCGCGCTCTACCTCGTCCGACACGCGCAGGCCTCGTTCGGAGCCGACGACTACGACCGGTTGAGCGAACTGGGTCATCGCCAGTCGCGCTGGCTCGGCGACTACTTTGCCGATCGGGGAATCCGGCCGGACCGTGTCGTCATCGGCTCGTTGCGACGCCATCGCGAGACCTGGGAGGGCATCGCCGAGGGACTGGCAGCCGGCGGGATCGCGAGCCCGGCGCCGACGGTACGCGCCGCCCTCGACGAATACCAGTCCGAACGGTTGCTCGCCGCGCACCAGGCGGCCGCTGCCGCTGCCGCGGATGCGGCCTCGGATCCGCCTCCTGCCGCCAGCACGGATGCGGCCGCCAGTCCGCGTCGCGCCCCTGATGCTGATGCGGCTTCGGGTCCGCGTCCCGCCCCCGATGCTGATGCGGCTTCGGGTCCGCGTCCCGTCGCCGATGCTGATGCCCCGCCCACCCCGGGCGCTGCCGGCGGCACCGCCGGCAGCGTGGCGCGGACGGCCGCCAACGTCGTGATGCAAGTGGCCGTCGCCGGCGACCCGGCCGATCCCGCGGTCCGGCGCGCGCATTTCCGGATCCTGCGCGAGGCGCTGGCCGCCTGGGCCGACGGCCACCTCGTGGCCGATGGCCACGCCCCTTACCGCGAGTTCCGCTCCGGCGCCTTCGATGCGTTCCTGGCGACCTGGTCGGAGTCGGTGGGGTCGGACGACAACGTCATCGTCGTCACCTCCGGTGGCCCGATCTCGTCGATCCTGGTCCAGTTGCTCGGCATGCCCGACGCCGCGTTCGTAACCCTGAACCTGCAGACCCGCAATACGGGCTACACCGAGTTCCAGGGCAACGGCAGCCGGCCGCACCTGGTCGGCTTCAACGGCATCACCCACCTCGATACCGCCGAGCGGCGCGGCTTCATCACGTATTCTTGACGCCGTCTCGTGCGGCAGTCGTCCGGGCGCAGCAGCCCGTCCGGGCGCGGCGCCAGGGCGCAGCGGTCAGGGGCGGCAGTCCGGGGGCCGGCAATCGGTGTCGGGAGCAGGGGGCAGTCCGAGGCCGCAGCCGGTGTCGGAAGGCCGTCAGCGGGCAGCCGTCAGCGGGCAGCCATCAGCGAGCGGCCACCGCGCCACCGTCCCCAGGCCGCAGTCGCCGAGCCGCCGAGCGCTCCGCCATCCGCGCCGCGAGCAGCATCGCGTTGCGCATTGCTCCTGGGTGCGCGATCCCCTTGCCGGCGATGTCATAGGCCGTGCCGTGCGCGGCCGTGCAGATCGGAAACGGGAAGCCGCCCATCAGCGTCACGCCGGCGTCGAACCCGATCAGCTTCATCGCGATCTGGCCCTGATCGTGATACATCGTCAGCACGGCATCGAAGTCGCCGCGCTTGGCCCTGACGAACACGGTGTCGGCCGGGTACGGACCCTCGCAGCCGATCCCCTGGGCCCTGGCCGTCTCGACTGCCGGAGCGATCACGTCGATCTCCTCGCGGCCGAAATTGCCCTGGTCGCCGGCATGTGGATTGAGCGCCGCCACAGCGATCCGCGGTGATTCGATACCGGCGGCACGGAGCGCCTCGTCGGTCAGTCGCAGGTTGTCGACGATCGCCTCCGCGGTCAGTAGCGACGACACTTCGGACAGCGGGACGTGCGACGTGACACGAGCGTTCCACAGCCCTTCGAGGATGTTGAATTCCTTGGCGACACCGTCGAACCCGATGGTCTCGGCGGTGAAGCCGATCTCGTCTTCGTAGCCAGGCGTGATCAACCGCATCGCGGCCTTGTTGAACGGCGTGAAGCAGACAGCATCGACTTCGCCCGTCGCACCCATCCGAAGCGCGCGCCGGAAATTCTCGGTGGCAAAGCGGCCGCTGGCCTCGGACATCTGGCCGACCGCGACGTCAGCCGGGTCGCAGTTGCGCAGGTCGACCAGGACGAGGCGCGAGCCACCCGACGGGACCGTCGCGTCCTCGGTGACGGTCTCGATCGCCAATTCGACGCCGGCGACTCGCGCCCCATCGGACAACACTCGCGCATCACCGATCACCGTGATGTCGGCAGCGTCGAGCACCACGGGATCGCTCAATACCTTGGCCGCGAGTTCCGGCGAGATCCCCGCCGCATCGCCGATCGCCAACGCGATCCGGGGCCGCGATCGCGCACCCGCCGAGCCCGGCGGCGCCATTGGCGAACTGTCCGGCGTATCCATCGTGGCGCCTCCGTATCTGGTCTCTGTCGGACCTACTCTAACACCGCGCCGCCCGGCGCCACAGCCGACAACGAGATGACCCCATGGGGGCGCTCCAGTCAGCCCATTACGGGCGCTCCCGTCGAGTCCAGCTACGGCGCTCCTGTCGAGTCACCTACGGGAGCTGCAGTCGAGCCCCCTACGAGCGCTCCTGTCGAGCCCCCTACGAGCGCTCCTGTCGAGCCACCTACGGGCGCTCCAGTCGAGCCAGGTCGAGCTTCTCCAGGGCGGCCTGCAGCGCATCGCCGCCGAGCCCCCGCGCCTCTGCCCTCACCATGACGCCGTTGGCGAGGATAGTCGTGCGCTCGCTGTACGATCCGTCCTTGCGCTGCTTCTCGAAGATCTTGCGCTTGCCGACCGGATACGAGCGTTCGGTCTCCGTCGCCGTCTCGCGTTCGCCCTGGACGAGTCCTGCTACCAGCGCCAGGACACCGGCCGCACCGCCGGCATCGACGATCTCCAATTCCACGGTGTGTGCGCCCGAACCATAGCGGGCCCGCGCCATCGAGCCACCGATCCCCAGAGCCTGGCCGTCGTTGACTTCGAAGTCCGTTCGTTCGAGGCCGGCGAGCGTCGACGGCAACCAGTCCTTGAGCGAACGCGATGGCACCGGTTTGCGGTCACCGGCCGGTGCCGCTGCCGTGACAGCCTTCAACGCGTCGCCGATCCCGCTGGCGACGCCGGCGCCATCGCCACTGCGGTGGGCCTGCTCCATACGCCGGGCGGCTTCCTCGAGCCGACGATTCAGCGTATCGATCTCCCCCTGGGAACGCGTGACCGCGCCGCCCGGTGTCTCGATCGTGACCGTTCCGCCGCTATCGAGCCCGCGACCGAGGCCGTTGCTGACAGCGCCCAGCCCGATC
>JBEVJQ010000228.1:0-7001 GCA_040510055.1 Burkholderiaceae bacterium
GGATCGCAGTCGCCGAACTCGACGCGGATCCGGGTCGAGTGAACGGGCTCGTCGTTCGGCCAAGCGGTCACGGCCGGACGGCGGCTCCCGCCCGAATCAGCGGTCATGAGCGGAGGGGACGGGGGGCTGCGGACATCCCTCCTATTCTGCCGCACGGGCCGGCGCCCGGGATCGCGCCAAGACCGCGGCCGCCGCGGTAGTCGGCCTGCCGATCGCCTGGCGCGCCCCCGGCCCGTCACCGCCCGCAATCGTTGGCAACGCCCTCGGGGCCGCTGCGATCAGCGCGCCTTCAGCGACTCGATGATCTGGTTGGTCTTCGGCGGACGGCTGACGACCCGCAGCCGTCCCTGCTCGAGCAATTGCGCGAGCATCGGCCGTCGGACCGTCCAGTGATCCTTCGGATAGCGCGAGAAGATGAAGACTGTCCGTGCCGGGCTCATCCAGCCGAGCTTGAAGCGCTTGATCCGGCCATTGACCGAATGCAGCTCGATCTCGGTGCCGTTGGTCAGTTCCAGCGCCGCGACGGTATCGACGTCGTCGTCCTCGTCGGCGTTGCCGTCACCGTCGCGGCCCTCGCCTCCGTAGCCCCCGTCCCCACCATCGACCTCGTCCCCGCTGTCGCCCCCCTCGCCGTCGACGGCAACGTCATCGCCGTCGGCTGAAGGGGTCGGACCTGCAGGATGGTCCGATCCGGCTGCCGAGCCGTCGTAGATAGCGGCCTCGCCCCTGGCCTGGCTGATCGCATGCTGACGCTTGGCTTCGGCAATCGCCGCGCCGTGCCAGGCGAGCAACTCGCTGAAGAACAGCTCGCGCTCGGCCTCGCTGGTGGCAACGAACGAGAGTCCGCGCGACAGGTCGGCGATCAGTTGCGGCAACTCGGCCGCCAACCGGCGAATGTCCGGCGCCGATTTCGGTCCCACGCTCCAGATCATCGTGTCGACCGTGCGCCGGGCGCGTGCCTCGTCGAACGGGGCGTAATCGGCGCCGTTGCGGATCCGGGAGACGACTTCGGTCCAGTGGTCGGCAACGAAGCGGCCGACGAATTCCGGCGTGTCGCGACGGACGATGCGCATCAGCTCGAGACGAACCTCCTCGCGGGTCCGTTCGAGCCGTTCGGTCCGTGCCGCGGCCGTGGCGATCTTGGCGAGGCGGTCGGCTCGGCGCGCCGTCTCGGCCTCGACGATCGCCTCCAGCCGCTGCAACGCCTCCTCGATCACGTCGAGATCGCGATCGAAGCTGGCAAGGATCCACGTGACCAGCGCCGCAACGTCGGTGACCAGCGGTGCGCCGTACCCGGTCTCGAAATCGGCATCGGACCCGATCCCGGCGATCCGGTCGATCAGCCGGCGCATCGGGTGCTCGGGGCGGGCGAAGAAGCTCGGGTCGATCAGCGCGGCCTTGAACGCCGCAACCTGCAGCCGCAACAGCTGCTGCTTGATGGTGTCGGCGATCGCCGGGTCTTCATAGACGTTGTCGAAGACCAGGCTGACCGTCTCGATGATCAGCCGCTCGAGCGGTGTGCCGTGGGCATCAGCGGCCTCGACCGAGTGCTCGCGGACCTTCTCGGCCTGCTCGGTGACGTTGCTGCCCGGCAGCGGCGCCGTGACCTGCAGGGTCGAAAGCGCCGTCAACAGATCCTGGTTGACCGTCGGCAGATTCGGGTGCTGGACGCCGAACCGCGTCGCATCGCTCAGGTAGCGCGCCGCCGAGCCCTGCGCGGCCGGGATCCGTTGGCCCATCTGCTGGGCCAGTGCCCGCACGGCCCCGACGGGCATCATCACCGGGACGGTACCGGGATGTGCGCCACCGTCGTTGCCTTGCCAGGCGCCACCGTGCCAGGCACCCCCATCGCCACCGTGTACGTCGCCGCCCGAACCCGGGTCGAGACCATCGCCGAAGCCATCGGGATAGTGTTGCGGGGCGCCACCAAAGAACCGCGGACCGAACGGCTGCGCCGCGCCGGGCGGACCCATTCGCGCAGCAGTCGCGGCGGCGGCAACCGTTGGATCGCAATCGGCGGACGCAGACGAGCCGTCGTTACCGCCTGCGGGCTTGGCAATCTGGTAGCGGATCTCGGGCATCACCCCGCGCTTGACCATCAGCGCGTTGAGTTCGACGTAGAGGGTCGCGAGATCGGCGGTCAGCTTGGGCTCGAACTGATCGAGCAGGAAGGCGACGACCTGACTCGGGCCGAACGCGGCGAAGGCCTTGCGCAGGCATTCGAGGACGACATCGGGTGCGATCGGAAAGTCGTTGTCGGCGAACCAGTCGCGTTCGAGCAAGAGCCCGAAGCGGGCGCGCAGGCCGTCGACCTGTTCCTCGTCGAGCCGACGGCGCGCGCGGCTCGCGATCCGGCCGACGGTGAGTTGGTCACCGATCGCGTTGTCGTCGACCAGCGCCAGCATCGACAGCTTCGACGGCTCCCTCGACCGGGCCGCTTCCTTCGGTCGATCGGCGTCGGCGTCCGGCGAAGTCCCTGCCTTGACGCCGGTCCTGCTGGTCCATTCGTCGGCGCAGGCCTGATCGAACTTGGCCTCGATGCCCTCGCGGCCGTTGCGCAGCAGGTCGAGCGCATCGTCGATCCGCTGCCGCGCGTCCCAGCTCTTCTCGGTCAGCAACCGCTCGAGCAAATCGTCGACGGCGCTGGCGAAGGCGCGACGCAGCGCCCGCGACAGCCCGATCAGGATCGGCTCGCGCAGTTCAGCGAGGATCTGCGACGCGCTGCGGCCACGCACCGGTGACCTGTCGACGGTTTTGTCCATGAGGTGCCGCCGACTCTATTCCACGGCACCCGCCGGCCCAATGAGGAGGCCACGGGCGTCCTGCAGCGTCCGACCGAAGGTCGCCGAGTCGTGCTCGATCAGCGGGCGTGGAGCCGACGCCGGGCTACGACCCGGCCGCGCCGCGATTACGCGCCGGTCCGGGCCGATGGCCGGGCCGCGCACCGGATCCGACCGGAGGGCAGCAGCGGACGACGGTCGGCGGTCGGTAGTCCTCAGTCGACGGTCTCGAGCACCGAAGCGACGGTGTCGAATATCTGGTCGATCTCCGATGACTGCGCGACCAGCGCCGGCGAGAACGCGAGGATGTCGCCGGTCGCGCGCACCAGCACACCCTGGTCCCAGCATTTCAGGAAGGCCTCGAAACCGCGCGCGCCCGGAGCGCCGTCGCGCGGCTCGAGTTCGATCGCCCCCATCAGGCCGAGGTTGCGGCAGTCGACGACGTGGCGACGCCCGCGGGCCGAATGGACGGCCGACTCGAAATGCGGCGCGAGCCCGGCCGCGCGCTGGAACAGGCCTTCGTCGCGATAGGCGTCGAGCACTGCCAGCCCGGCTGCGCAGGCGAGCGGGTGACCCGAATAGGTATAGCCGTGGAACAGCTCGATCATGTTCGGCGGGCCGTTCATGAACGACTCGTAGATCTCGTTGCGCACGAACACCGCGCCCATCGGGACCGTGCCCGACGTCAGCCCCTTGGCCACCGTCATCAGGTCGGGCTCGACGCCGAAGTAGTCGGCGGCGAAGGCCGTCCCGAGCCGACCGAATCCGGTGATGACCTCGTCGAAGATCAGCAGGATGCCGTGCTTGTCGCAGATTTCGCGCAGCCGCGCGAGGTAACCCTTGGGGGGCACGAGCACACCCGCGCTGCCGGCCACCGGCTCGACGATCACGGCGGCGATGGTCGAGGCGTCATGGAGCGCGACGATCCGCTCGAGGTCGTCGGCCAGGTGCGCGCCCCACTCCGGCTCGCCACGGCTGAACGCCTGTTTCGCCCGGTCGCCGGTGTGCACCAGGTGATCCACCCCGGTGAGCAAGGTCCCGAAGACCTTGCGATTGGCGACGATTCCCCCGACGCTGATCCCGCCGAATCCCACGCCATGGTAGCCGCGCTCGCGGCCGATCAGCCGGGTCCGGGTCCCCTGCCCGCGCGCTCGCTGGCAGGCGATGGCGATCTTGAGCGCGGTATCCACGCTCTCGGAACCGGAGTTGGTGAAGAACACCTTGTCCAGCGAGCCCGGCGCCAGCGACGCCAGCCGGTTGGCCAGTTCGAACTGCAGCGGGTTACCCATCTGGAACGGCGGCGCGAAATCGAGCGTCCCGGCCTGCCGCTGGATCGCCGCGACTACGTCCGGATGGTTGTGGCCGACATTGCAGCACCAGAGGCCCGAGACGCCGTCGAGGACCTTTCGACCCTGATCGTCCCAGTAGTACATGCCGCTCGCCCGGGCGAGCAGCCGCGGCGCCGACTTGAACTGGCGGTTGGCCGTGAACGGCATCCACAAGTTCTGCAGTTGCTCGGGCTTCAGATGGATCTGGTCGGATACGGCGGTCATGTCGATCGTTCCCCGTGATGGTCCGCAGGCGAGGCCCCGGCAGGCCAGCCTGCCTGGCCAAGGATACGCCTGCCCGCCAAGATCGGCTGCCGCCAGAACTGCCGGGAAGCGACTGCAGTCCGCGTCAGACGATGTCGAGGGTGTTGCGCTCGCGGAAACGCCGGACGCTCGCGGTGCGGATCGTGACCAGTTCCTCGGCGGCCGACGGATGCAGCGGCATGGTCTCGTCGAGCTGGCGCTTGGTGGCGCCCAGGCGCAGCAGCGTGGCGACGACCTGCACCATCTCGGCCGAATCGGGACCGAGCAGGTGGGCGCCCAGCAGCCGGTCGGTACTGACGTCGACCAGCAACTTCATCACCATCCGCTCCTCGCCGCCAGCCAGCACCGACTTCATCGGCCGGAACTCGGTGCGGAAGACGTCGACGACGCCGTGGCGCTCGACCGCCTCGGCCTCGGTCAGCCCGACGGTTCCGAGCTCCGGGGTGGTGAACACCGCCGTCGGGACGTTGGCGTGGTCGACGATCCACGGCCGGTTCCCGTACCGGCTGTCGGCGAACGCGTGCCCCTCGCGGATCGCGACCGGCGTCAGGTTCATCCGGTCGGTGACGTCGCCGATGGCGAACACGTCCTCGGCCTCTGTCCGCGAGAACTCGTCGACCGGGATCCGGCCGAGCGGGCCGATGTTGATGCCGATCGATTCGAGCCCCAGCCCACTGGTGTTCGGCGCCCGCCCTGTAGCCATCAGCACGGCATCGCATTCGATCGTCGCGCTGTCCTCGTCGAGCGTAACCAGCCGGGTGCCGTCGCCGCGGCGCGCGATCGACCGCAGGTTGCGCTCGCGGCGGATCTCGATCCCGCGCGCCTGCAGCGCCGCGTCGAGGCGCGTGGCAAGTTCGTCGTCGAAGCCGTACAGCAGCCCCTTGCGCCGAAAGACGACGGTGACCTTCGAGCCCAGCCCATTGAGGATGCCGGCGAACTCGAGCGCGATATACCCGCCGCCGACGATCAAGGTTCGCCGCGGCAGCTCCGCCAGGTCGAAGACGTCGTCGGAGACGATCGCGTGCTCGGCAGCGCCGTCGATGGTCCCGGGCATGACGGGGCGGCCGCCGGTGGCGATCAGCAAGGTCGTGGCCGTGATCTCGCGCCCCGAGGCGAGGCGCACGCGGTGAGGTCCCAGGATCGTTGCCCGTTCGGCGAGGGTCTTGACCCCGGCCTTCTCGAGATTGCTCCGATAGAGTCCCTCGAGCCGTGAGATCTCGCGGTCCTTGTTGGCGATCAGCGTCTTCCAGTCGAAGCTCGTCTTGCCGATCGTCCAACCGTAGCCGGTGGCGTCGTGGAACTCGTCAGGGAAGCGCGAGCCATAGACGAGGAATTTCTTCGGAACGCAGCCGCGGATCACGCAGGTGCCGCCGTAGCGCGATTCCTCGGCAATCGCCACCCGGGCGCCATGGCCGGCGGCGATCCGCGCCGCGCGCACGCCACCGGAGCCGCCGCCGATGACGAACAGGTCGAATTGGTGTCGCTTGGAGTCGTTGGTCATCTCGATGCGGGACTGGTATCACTCGGACCACGGTCGCCCGCCTCATCGCGGGCGATTCACGCTGTCTAGCGCGTGCCGAAGATCCGGTCGCCGGCATCGCCGAGACCGGGCAGGATGTAGCCGTGCTCGTTGAGCTGGCGGTCGATCGCCGCGGTGTAGACCGGGATATCGGCGTGGCTCGACTGGAAGTTCGCGATCCCCTCGGGTGCCGCGAGCAGGCAGACGAATTTCAGCGATCGCGGCGACATCTCCTTCAAGCGGTCGATTGCGGCCACGGCCGAATTGCCGGTCGCGAGCATCGGATCGACGACGATGACGTCGCGTTCCTTCATCGCCGGCGGCATCTTGAAGTAGTACTCGACCGCGACCAGTGTCTTCGGGTCGCGATAGAGGCCGACGTGTCCGACACGCGCACTGGGCACGACCGACAGGAAACCGTCGAGGATGCCGGCACCGGCGCGCAGGATCGACACCAGGCAGAGCTTCTTGCCATCGATCAGCCGCGACGACATCGACTCGAGCGGCGTCGTGATCTGGACGTCGTGCATCGGCATGTCGCGCAGCACCTCGTAGGCCATCAGCGAGCTGAGTTCGGTCAGCAGCCGCCGAAAGCTGTTGGAACTCGTCTCGATGCGGCGCAGCAAGGTCAGTTTGTGCTGCACCAGAGGGTGATCAATGACGAAGATGTTGTCTTGGGCCGGTGTCATGGGAGGGGATGATGGGGAGGTAAGGCAGTGGAACAGAGGGCCGTCGCGAAACGGGTCGCCGCAGCTTCAGGAACGCCGCAGCAGGAGCGCCGCGGCATCAGAATACCGTGCCGTCGCTGACGATCGGCAACGGCGGCGAGCCGTCACGAAGCCTCGCGGCCAGTCGTCGGCCGCAGGCCCAGGTTCCGCCCTCGAGGATGGCCGCGAGCGGCAACCGCGCCGCCGACTCATTGCCGGAGCTGGCGGTGGCGGTAGCGCCGGGTGCCAGTTGCCGGCGGACGGCGACGGCCAGCTCGTCGAGCCAGGCAACGGTCAGCGCCCGCCATTCGATCACCGGCTCGGCATCGACGGCGAGCGGCCCGGCCGCGACCAGCGCCGGCCGTGGCACGAGCAGGCCGCCATCGATCAGCAGTCCACCGTT
>JBEVJQ010000229.1:0-8148 GCA_040510055.1 Burkholderiaceae bacterium
ACGTTCTGGCCGATGATGATCCGCGCTTCCTCGTTATCGAGCGTAATCAGGTTCGGCGTGGCCTTGATGTTGGCCCCGGCCTGGGTCTCGAGCGCCCGGGCCAGAAACGCGAGGTTGACGACGGTGGTTGAAGTACCGTCCTGACCGATCACCGTGCCACTGCGGACCAGGCCGATGTTCAGGCCGGTGGCGATACCGAGCAGGTTGGTCGTGGCATCGATGATGTTGGTGCCGGAACCACGCCCTGGCAGGTTGGTGCCGCCGATCACCGCGCTGCCGGTGCCGCTGGGGCTGAGGTACTGCCATTGGATGCCGAATTCGGCAGCGCGATCGGTGCTGACCTCGACGATCAGCGACTCGATGTAGACCTGCGCGCGGCGCGAGTCGAGCTTGTCGATCACGGCGCGGACGTTGCGATAGATCGGCTCGGGGGCGGTGATGATCAGCGAGTTGGTCGACGGATCGGCGGCGATGATCGCGCCGCCGGCGTTGATGGTCACCGGCCCCTGCTGCTGCTGCTGCTGGCCCTGCTGCAGCGGTTGCGTACCCTGGTTGAACGAGCTGCCGCTGCTGCCACCGAACTGGCTCTGGTTCTGCTGCTGGAACATCGACTGCTGCTGCAGCGGACTCTGTTGCTGGGTCCGCGACTGCAGCCCGCCGAGGCCCCCGGCGCCGCCACCGGTGGTGCTGTCTCCGGCGAGCACGCCACGCAGCACCTCGACCAGCTTCACGGCCTCGGCATTACGCAGGTAGACAACGCGCATGTTCGCCTGCTCGCCGCTCGCCGGCATGTCGAGCCGCTCGACCAGCGATCTCGCCAGCTTTATCTTTGCCGCGCTCTGCGAACGGAGCAGCACGGTGTTGGTCCGCGGATCGGCCAGCACCGTGACCCGCTGGCCGGGATCGGTGGCGGCACCGGGCGAACCCTGACCCCGCTGCTGACCCTCGTCGAGCAGCCGCGAGACCGCCATCGCGATGTCCGAGGCCACGGCGTTCGTCACCTGGACGATCTCGACATCATTGCCGCCGCGCGGATTGTCCAGCGACGCGATGATCCGCGACAGCCGGTTCAGGTTGGCCGCGTAATCGGTGATGACGAGAGAATTGTTGTTGGGGAACGCGGTGATGGTGTTGTTCGGCGAAACCAGCGGCCGCAGGATCGGGATCAGGTTGGTCGCCGACTCGTGGTTGAGATTGAAGACCTGCGTGATGATCTCGTCACCCGTACGGCTCGGGACGCGGCCGGCCTCGACCGGACCTGCCTGGAGCTTGGCATCGGCCTCCGGCACGACCTTGACGATGTCACCGGTGTCGATGATGGCGAAGCCCTGCTGACGCAGCACCGTCTTCAGCAGTTGGAAGGCGCGGTCGCGATTGACGGGACGCGGGGTCTCGAGCGTGATCTTGCCGCGCACGCGCGGATCGACGATGAAGGTGCGATTCAGCAAATGACCGAACGCGCCCACCACCGCGTCGATGTCGGCGTCCTTGAAGTTCAGGGTGATCGGCTCGGGGGGTGCGGCGGCGATCGGACCGACCCCAGCAACAAGCACGGCGATCAATAACTTAGCCGCAAGTTTGGACAATCGACGCAAACTCATGCTCCTACCCGGATCATTGTACGAGAGCCTTCCCGGCGTCCCAGAAGCCCGAGCAGGGACTGCAACCGAAGTCGCTCGCTCTCGTCCGCTTCGGCTTCAGCCTGGAATTTCAGGCCGCCGCGCGCCGACCAGTTGCCGCTGCCCGACAACCGCAATGGACCTTCGAGCGCCGTCATTCGCAGATCCGCCGTCTGACCCTTGGCATCCACTTCCAACCGGTAGGCACCCAGCGGCCGCACTGGCGTGAGCGCCGACGAGACGTCGCGCAGATCCAACACCAGTCTGCCCTGGAAGCCTCCCCGTTCGATCCGCAATGGTTGCCAGCTCACGGCCAGCGAACCGACCGGTCGAACCGCGGTCCATGGCGAACCTAGGCGGTCGAGCGCGATGCTCGGCAGTTGCATCGCCCCTGCAGCGATCGTTACCGTCTGGGTATTGGCGTCGATGCGTACCGGCTGGGCCATGCTGTCGTGACGCGCGGTGGCTTCCAGCCGACCCAGCAGCAGCGGCCATGGCCGTATTTGCCACGTTATCGGGCCGGGGACCGGGACGCCGGCGAGCGGAACGAGACCGCGCTGATCGGCGCTGACCGTGCTGCTGCCCGTGGCTGCGCCACCACTGTTCGACGCCGTGCCTTCGCGGCGCGTGCGTTCGGTCTCGACATCGACGAGGACCAGCCGACCCTGGCCGCGCCAGATCGACCCGGTGGCATCGGCGATGCGGATCCGCCCCGCCGTCAGCCGGCCGATCGCCCAGTCCGCGAGCGTCGCCGGTGCCGTCAGCAGCCACGTGCTCGCCACCACCACGACGGCGGCCACGACGAGAACGATACGACCGGTCAACCCAGTCCGTTCGCGGGCCGAACGGGCTATTGGCGTTCGGAGCCGCGTCTGGGGGTCGGCATCGGCGGCGAGGCGCCTACTGGCCACGCCGCGGCGCCTCCAACGCGACGCGCCCGCTGATGACGCCGGCCGCTTCGCGCGTCAGCGCGAGATCGACCACGCGCAGCCGCGTGTCACGGATGGCACCATCGAGCCAATACAACCAGCGCTCGAACGAGGCTTGTCGGAATCGGGCCTCGATCAGGTCGCCGCTGGCCTCGAGCTGCGCCACGGCGGCATCGAGTTCAGCCTGCTTCAGCGACTGCTCGATCCGCTGGCGCAACTGCGCGGTCGACTCGATCGGCTGCTGCGCCTGGCGGCCGACGGCTCGGCTCTCGAGCGCCAGTTGCTCCATCTGTGCGAGCTCGCCACGCAACGCCGGCAATTCCTTGGCCAGGGTGATGCGACCGTTCCACGCCGGCTCGAACGCGAGCAGCCAACCGGAGACGAGCACCAGAAACACGATCGCCATCAGCAAGATCCGTCGATCGCGCGCCGACAGCGTGCGCCACCAACCGAGCAGGCCTTCGACCATCGTCAGGCTCCCTGGACCGAGACCACGGCCGTCGGGTCGCGCTCGTTGTCGAACTGCAGCTTCAGGCCCAGCCGCGCGCACGCCTGGCGCAGCTGGTCGCGGGCGCCGCTGCGACTGACCGCATTCGGGTTGAACCGGACCTTGAGCTTGCCCTCGCGGAACTCGACCGCGGCCAGGCCGTCCTGGGCCTGGGCGCCGATCGCCTGGGCGAAGGTCGCGAACATCGGCACGAAATCTTCCGGACCCGAGCGTCCGCCCTGGGCGCGCTGCGTGGTCAGGTTGCGTCGCATCTGCAGCGCCGGATCGACGATCACGTCGGAACCGGGGAACGCGCTGCGATAGGTTCGGACCATCGCCTGGCGCAGCGACGCCTTCTCGGCGGCGAGCATCCCCCAGTGGATGTTCAGTCCGATGAGCGCGGCGATCACGCAGGCGGCGGCCAGCGCGGCCGGCAGCCGCCACAACCGCCAGTCGAAGCGCGCCATCGCCGCCTTGACGCCAGACGCGCGGCCGTCGAGCAGGTCGACCGGAGCGTTGCGGACCAGCGGCAGGCGTCCGAACTCCACCGTCAACCCGGCGCGCTCGGCGGCGAGACGAACGGGCACCTCCCACGACGCATTCTCGACGAAGGCGTAGAGCGTTTCGGGCGGGGCGCTGGCCAGGCCGGCCGCCTCGAGCATCGCGGTGACCGCTTCGCTCCGATGGGCCGGATCGTCGCCGACATTCCAGCCCAGACCGGAGGTGGCGCCGGTGCGCAACGTCAGCCCCCCATGCAACGCGGCCACCGACCAGCAGCCGTCATCCATCGGCAGCACCAGCTGCGCCGGCCACAGCGATTCGACCCGGATCTTGCGCCGATCGAGCGCCCCGAGCACGAACTCGACCCATTCGCGGTCGATCACGGCGACCAGTCGACGGTCGTCGTCGATGACCGGACCCGGGGCGAGCAGGCAACGCGAGACGTCCTGCAGCAGGAATTCCTCGGTCACGTTGGGCAGCGCCTGCTTGAGCCGGGCACCCGACAAAGGCGGCAACTTCGCCTCGATCAGGTTCACGTCGCGTGCATCGGCGATCAGCCAGACCTGGCGAATCCCCTCGAGCGAATCGAGCGAGGCGCGGCGCGCGACCGGTGTCGGTTCGCCGCCGGTGTGGACGATCAGCGAAGCCTCGGCGCCGAATGCCCGTTCGCCGACCGCACGGGCCGGTAACCAGATCAACGCCTGGTGACGCTTCAGTTTCGCTGTTGCCATATGACCTTGACCGACGGGGCTTGGGCACTGCCCGACCGGTGGAGCAGGGTTTCGCTGTAAGACTCGACTCGATCGTATCGGATATACCCAGCGACGATGAAGTACGCGGTCTTGATGTCGACCAGGCTTCGGACTTCTGGGTCTTTCTTGCCACCAATCGTATCGAGCGCGATCTCGACGGTGGTGTAGGGCCTGGTTTCACGCAGGCGCACCGCACGCTTGGTCTGGCCGGGATCGAGGCCGGTGACGGCGGCCATCACTTCGGCCGTGGCGGTGTTGAGATTGACCTTCGTCACAGCGGGAATGATGGTCACGTGCGGACGCATCACGGCGATCATCTCGGCGTCAATGCCGGGAACGTCGAGCAGGTCCGTCAATCGCATCAACGGCGCGCGCAACGGCGGCACCAGGCGGTTGTCGACCGTCTGCGGCAACGATTCGAGCAGCCGCTGTGCGATCGAGGCCTCGACCGATTCGGGCAGGCCGAGCGACGTCAGCAAGCGCCGGAATGCCAGACGCATGTTGACCGCCGGCAGACCGATCGAGGTCACGAGATTGTTCAGATTGAAGCGCGACTGCGCATCGAAGATCTGGCCGGCGAGGAATGCGTCGCGGGCCGACCCGGTCACGGCCATCCCGCCGGTCGCCCCTTCGTCGAGTCGGGTCTCGGGAATCGGTTGCGCCCAGACTTCACCCAGGTGATCGATCATGGCCGTGCCCGAGATCCGCTGGTCGGCAGCGATCACGACGCGAGCCCAGTCGATCGCCGCGCGTTCGACCCAGCGGACCTGCGCGAGCGCGGCGCGGTTCTCGATCGAGCGGATGGCGACGTTCTCGCGATAGAACAGCGCCGTCACCAGCAGCGCGGCGAGCGTCACCACCAGCAGCGCCGAGATGATCGCCGCGCCGCGCTGGCGGTCGTGAGGCAGCCGGCGCATCAGTCGACCGCCGAGTAGACCCGCGCGAAGCGCTGGCCATTGGTCCGCAGCAGGACCAGCTCGAGACCGGTGACGCGCCGCGCGGCCAGGCCGGTGACCGGGATCGGGGTGCTGTCGGCCGGCGTCCCTTCACCCCCCGAGGGGATGAGGCCGACACCGGGCCTCCCCCGGTTGGTGGTCAGTCCGGTGGGGGCAGCCGTTGCCGCCGACCCCGTGGTCCCGGCGCCGGCCGCGCCGGCAGCGGCCTGCAGCCGCCGCGCCATCTCCTGCGCCCGGACCTGGGCACGGGCGATTCTCATCGCCTCGAGTTGCTGGCCGAGCGAGATCGCATCGAGCCAGGTTCGCGTGCCATCGCCGGGCCCGGACGACCCGCTCGAGGTGACGAAAGCGGTGGTCGCGTTCGGATCGGTGATCCAGCCACGGAACCGGATCTCGACCACACCGGCCAGGATCGGTTGCCAGACGATGGCGCCGACGCCGACGTTCTCCGTGTTGTCCGGACTCGGCTCGCGCCACTCGCTGAAGCCGCGCACCAGGATGCCGTTGCGGACTTCGTAGAGGACACGCTGCAGACGGGTCGGCATCGCCAGCCGGTTGACCTCACGCAGCAGGATCAGGGTCTGCTGCTGGCGCTCGCCACCGAGCTGGATCCGAAGCTCCTGCTCGCCGAGGTCGAGCGGGCGCAGCGCGGCGCTGTGCAACAGGTCCTCTTCGAGTTGCGACAGCGCCTGGGTCAGGGCACGCAGCTCGTCGGACGACGACACCAGCCGTTCGCGCGATTGCAGGATGGTCTCGAGCCCGCGCCAGCTCAGTATGGCCAGCACGGCCATCAGCCCCACGGCCACCAGCAGCTCGATCAGCGTGAAGCCGCGTGAGCGGACCGTGGAGCGCGCCGTTGCGGCCATCGCCGACCTCAACGTAACGTGGTGGCGAACCCGACGAGCCGCGCGAGCCGCGGGCCGTCGGCCACCGATGCATCGAAGACCTGGACGTCGACGCGCCGGAAGCTGGGATTGTCCGTGGTCTGCACGATCTGGTCGCAGCGCAACCTGAGATCGCCCTGGTCGCAGGCGAAGCTGCGCCGGCCGACGGCGGGCAGAATCCCCTGCTCGATCCGGATCTGGGCGAGTTGGTTCTCGGCGCTCCACTGGGCCAGCGTCCGGTTGCGCAAGTCGCTCGCGCTGGCCGTGAGCGAGCCGACCGCGCGGATCGAGGCCATCAGCGCGACCGAGACGATGGTCAGCGCGACCAGGATCTCGATCAGCGTGAAGCCGCGGTCAGCGCGACTGCAGGACTTCGAAGCTGCCCAGGCCATTGGCGACGATCCGCAGATCGTAGGTCTCGCGGTACAGGCGGATGCTGAACGGCGGGTCGATCAGGTCACGCCCGAACTCGAGCACCTGGTCGCCATCGGCGCGTTCGACGACCAGCCGCGTCGGCTCCTCCCACCGTCGCGGCCGCAGGTAAGGATCGCCGTCGAGCACGCGCCACGCCTGATCGCGAAAGACGACGAAGCGATAGCCGCGGTCGTCGTACTGCATCCGGACCGGGGCACTGCGGATCTGCGCTTCCTCGCGCGCAAGCATCAGCAGCTGCGCGATCCGGTCACCTTCCTCGCGAAATGCCCGCTCGGGATTCGGCGCGCTCGAGATCGCCACCATCGAGACGATGATCGCCATGATCACCAGCGTGACCAGCAGCTCTATCAGCGTGAAGCCGCGCTCGCCTCTGCACCCATGGCACGGCCGCTCTCGGCGCGGCCGCTGGTTCAACGGACCGACCAGCCGATCAGAGCGCCCAGTTGCCGATATCGGCATCGAATTCGGTGCCGCCCGACTGGCCGTCAGCACCGAATGAGAAGACGTCGATCTCGCCATGTACCCCGGGATTCAGATATTGATACGGTTTGCCCCATGGATCGTTGGGGACCTTGTCCAGATACTGCTTCCAGTTGGCGACCGCCGGACCCGACCCCGGGCGGATCACCAACGCTTCGAGCCCCTGCTCGGTCGTCGGATAGCGCGAGTTGTCGAGCCGGTAGAGCTTCAGCTGCTGGTCGATGCGAGCGATGTCCTGCTTGGCCGCGACCACCCGTGCCTGGTCGGGCCGCGACATCACCCGGGGCACGACCAGTGCGGCCAGCACGCCGAGAATCATCACCACCACCATCAATTCGATCAGGGTGAAGCCGGCGTTGCACGCCCTGGGCCAACGCGAGGCCCGCCGTGGCGACACAAGGCCCGATGTGACCGATGGACGGCGCACGTGCCCGCGTCGGAACAACGGCCAGACTGGGTCGGCCGACGACAATGCAACAACAGGACCCGCGACGGGAGAATTCAGACCTTGGCGTTTATGCATCGGAGAGGATCGCAGTTGCGAAGTGCTGGCAACGAGGGCTCGTATGATAATAGTCGCTTCTCCCGACTGCGGCGTGCCGGTGCGTCCCCCGTGCTGGCGATAGCCCGGGTCGAGCCCCGGCGGTCGCGCCGCATGGCCTGACGTATGCGCAACCTGCTGTCACTCTCCCGGCTGCTGTCGGCCCTGTTGTTGCTGACCCTGGTGGCGATCATCGCGTACTGGGCGATGCAATTGCTTGCTCCACGGCCGGCGATCGCCCCGAGCGGGTCGATCGGAGATGCAGCGACCACGCGCAATCTGAATGCAGCGACAGCGGCCTTCGGGGTACCGGCGACGGCGCAGGCCGGGGCGGCCGTGCCGACCAATATCCCGGTCGTCGGGGTCGCCGTGTCCGGAGCCGACGGGGTCGCTATCCTTGCCGTCGACGGCAAGGCGGGGCAGCCCTATGCCGTCGGCACCCAGGTCGACGATGTGACTCGGCTGATCTCGGCCCTCGACGGCAAGGTCGTCCTCGAACAGAACGGCCGGCGGATCGAGGTCAACGCACCGGAGCGGCCCTCAATGGCCGTACTGTCGAGCGGC
>JBEVJQ010000230.1:0-3740 GCA_040510055.1 Burkholderiaceae bacterium
GAGGTCTCCGGGGATGGCAATGACGAGGGATAGAGATGGCAGACGACGCGGCCGGCACGATCGTCGACGGTCGGAGGCGTCGCGGTCGAGCACTGCGGCATCGCCTGCGGGCAGCGCGGGTGAAAGGCGCAGCCCGGCGGCGGATTCAGCGGATCTGGCGGCGTCGCGCCCAGCCCCGATTCGGGAATTCCGCGGCCGGGTTCGGTGGACAGAACCGAGGCCAACAATGCCTTCGTGTAGGGGTGGCGTGGAGCCCGGAACAGCGCGTCGGTCGCCGCCAGTTCGACTATCCGGCCGAGATACATCACCGCAACGCGCGTGGCCAGGTGCTGGACGACCGCCAGATTGTGACTGATGAGGACGTAGCTGCGCCGGCCGCCTTCCTGCAGCGACTGCAGCAGGTTCAGGATCTGCGCCTGGACCGAGACGTCGAGCGCCGAGGTCGGCTCGTCGCAGATCACGAGCGCCGGATCGGATATCAACGCACGCGCGATCGCGACGCGCTGCCGCTGGCCGCCGGAGAGCTGCGACGGCAACCGATCGGCGTGCCGCGCCGTCAGGCCGACCCGTTCGAGCATCGCCTGCGCCTGCCGTCGCCGCGATCCGGCATCGCCTACGCGCTGCAGCGCGAGCGGCAGGGCCACGATCTCTCCTACTCGCTGGCGCGGGTTCAGCGACGAGTACGGGTCCTGGAACACCGGCTGCACTGCCCGGGCGACGGCCGCGCGCTCGAGGGTCGCGATGTCGCGGCCATCGAGCAGGACCCGACCTTCACTCGGCGCGAGCAGGCCCAGCATCAGGCGCGCGAGCGTCGACTTGCCGCAACCCGACTCGCCGACGATCGCGAGGACCTCACCGTCGTGGACCTCGAGGTCGACCGACTGGACCGCGTGCAGCGTGCGTTTCGGCACGAACGGGCCGCCGCCGATGCGAAACCGGTGCGAAACGGAATCGACCACCATCATCGCGCCGGCCTCGGCCTGGCGTGCCGTCTGGTCAAGGCGCTGCTCCGCGGTCGGGCGCCCTACCCCACCGGGTCGAGGCGGCTCCGGGGGTCGCGGCAGCGCCCGAGGTCGAGGCCGCTTCCCGGGTCGAGGCAGTTCCCCGGCCCGAGGTCGCTTCCCAGTCGCCACCACCGCCGAGGAGCGTACAGTGCCAGCGATGGCCGGGCGCGCCGTGTTGCCACGGGAAATCTCCCTCGCAGGCCGGCGCCGCATGCGGGCAGCGTGGTCGGAACTGGCAGCCGGAGAGATCGCCGATCAGCGATGGCACCGTGCCGGCGATCGTCCCGAGCGGCTGGCCGCGGCGGGTCCGCCCCGGCTCGGGCAGGCAAGCGAGCAGGCCGCGGGTGTACGGATGCGATGGCCGGCCCAGGACGGCCGCCACCGGCCCGCGCTCGACGATCGCGCCGGCATACATGACGGCCACATCGTCGGCCATCTGCGCGACCACGCCGAGGTCGTGCGTCACCAGCAGCAGCGCGATCCCGACGTCGGCCTGCAGCTGTTTCAGCAGGCGCAGGATCTGCGCCTGGATGGTGACGTCGAGTGCCGTGGTCGGTTCGTCGGCGATGACCAGGTCCGGACCCGGCATCAGGGCCATTGCGATCATCACGCGCTGGCGCAGGCCGCCGGAGAGCTCGTGCGGGTATTGTCGGAGTCGCTCGCCGCCATTGGTGATGCCGACCCGCCCGAGAAGCTGTACGGCCCGCTCGCGCGCCCCCTGGCGCGAGAGGCCGAGCTGACGCCGCGCGCCTTCGGTCAACTGATCGCCGATGGTGAACGACGGATTGAGCGACGTCATCGGCTCCTGGAAGATCATCGCGATCCGACGGCCGCGCAACGACGCGACGGCCCGCTGCGCCCCGAAGTCGCTGCCGTCGAAGCGCATCTTGCCGCTGGTCCGCGTTGCGGTCCGCGGCAGCAATCCCATCAGGGCGAGCGCCGTCATCGACTTGCCGCAACCGGACTCGCCAACGAGACAGAGCGTGCGGCCGCGGGCGACCGTGAGGTCGACGCCGCGCACGGCATGGAGCGGGCCGCGGGCCGTGGCCAGGGTCACGCGCAGATCCTCGACCTCGAGGAGGGGGGCACTGTCGACGCTGCAAGCCCGCGGGGGCGCGTTCGCCTGCACTTTCATCAGTCGCTCATCTCCGGCGCCAGCACGTCGCGCAGACCGTCGCCCAGCAGGTTGATCGCGAGTACCAGGAGCGCCAGCATCAACGCCGGGATCGCGATCGGCCAGAACGAGAAGAACATCTGGTTCTTCGCCTCGGAGATCATCAGGCCCCACGACGGCAACGGCGGCTGGACACCGAGGCCGAGGAATGACAATGCAGCCTCGAGCAGGATCGCGCTGGCCGATTCCACGGTGGCGATCACGATCAGTTGCGGCATCACGTTCGGGAGGATCTCGCGCAACAGCAGGTGCAGCGTGCCGGCGCCGGCCGCGCGCGCAGCGGTCACGTAATCCATCGCCCGCACCTGCTGGGTCGCCGAGCGCATCACGACGGCGAACCGGTCCCACTTGAGCAGGCCCAATACGAGAATCACGACCAGCAGCGATCCGCCGACACCGGCGACGACGGCCAGAGCCACCAGTACCACGGGCAGCGCCAGCCGCGTCGTGATCACGTAGGTCGCGACGAGATCGACCGTGCCGCCGAAGTAGCCGGCCGTCATCCCGAGGACCGTTCCGATCAGCCCCGAGATCAACATCACCGACACCCCGATCAGCAGCGAGATTCGAGCACCGTGAATCAGGAGCGACAGGTAGTCGCGGCCGAGGTTGTCGGTACCGAGCGGATGAAGCCAAGTGCCCTTCGCGTACCAGAATGGCGGCTTCAGCCGGTTGACCAGATCCTGGGTGTAGGGATCGTCCGGGGAGAGCCACGGGGCGAACAGCCCCATCACCACGATCGCCAACAGCAGTCCCGCGCCGATCAGCAGGCCGGGATGGCGAAGCATCCGACGCCGGAGCAGCACGCCGGTCGTCGGTTCGATGGCGCCGGCCGCGATCGGGAGGCCGGCGATGATCGCATCGGAAACGACGGCGGACGACGCGTCAGGGGCGGCACCCGCTGCAGCGGCCGAAGCGCCAGCAGGTCCCGCGCCAGCGGCCGCAGCGGCAGCAGGTCCCGCGCCAGCGGCGGAGAAAATAGACTCTGACCCCATTACTGGACCCGCAGCCGGGGGTCGATCCAGGCGTTGACGAGGTCGGCGGCGAGGGTCAGCAGAACGTAGGCGATCGACAGCAGCATCAGCACCGCCTGGATGACGGGGAAGTCCTTGTGGGTGATCCCCTGGTAGGCGAGGTAGCCGAGGCCATCGAGCGCGAACACGGTCTCGATGACGATCGAGCCGCCGAGCAGCAGGCCGAGCTGGACCGCGGCCAGTGCCACCACCGGCACCAGCGCATTGCGCAGCGCGTGCTTTCCGATCACGACCCGCGCCGGCAGGCCCTTGGCGCGCGCGGTCCGGACGTAGTCCGATGCGAGCACCTCGATCATCCCGGCACGGACCAGCCGCATGAACGGCGGCGCCACGTAGTAGCCGAGCGCTACCGTCGGCATCACGAAATGGAGCCAGGTCTCCGTGCCCGAGACCGGCAGCCAGCGCAGCGTGATCGAGAACAGCATCACGAGGACGAGGGCGAAGAAGAAGTTCGGCAGCGCCTGGCCGGCAACCGCGAGCGCCAAAGCGAGGCGGTCGATCCAGCTGTTCGGGCGGAGCGCGGCGAGG
>JBEVJQ010000231.1:0-4343 GCA_040510055.1 Burkholderiaceae bacterium
GTCGACGAGGTCCTGAGCCGGTTTCACGACCAGGCCGGCGACCACGGCACGCTCGTGGCGGACACCGGCAATTTCGTCGAAGCAGTGCTCAATCGTGCCCTCGGCGCCGACCGCGGCGGCATGGTCGCCGGACGCGTCCTGCCCCGGGAGCCGACCGAGGGGATCGAGACGCTCAAGTGGATGACCCCCGATTCGATCGCCGAAATGGTCCGCGACGAGCATCCCCAGGTCGTGGCATCGATCCTCGCGCACCTCGAGCGTGATGTCGCCGGCGTTGCGCTGGCCCGGATGGAGCCGGCGCGTCGGGTCGACGTCGTGATGCGCATCGCCAAGCTCGATGCCATCCGGCCCGACGCGATGGTGGAGCTGAACGAGGCGCTCAAGCGTGTGCTCAAGCAGGTGCCGAAGGTGCCGCCGGCCGTGCTCGGCGGGGCCAAGGCGGCGGCAGAACTGCTGAACCTGATCGGGGCGCCGAACGAAGCGGCGGTGCTCGAGGCGATTCGTGCCACCGACCCCGGGCTGGCCGATCAGATCAGCGATCTGATGTTGCTGTTCGATGACCTGCTGCAGCTCGAGGACCGGGCGATCCAGGCCGTCCTGCGCGAGGTGCAGAACGAACAACTGATCGTCGCGCTCAAGGGCTCGAGCCCGGCGGTCCGCGAGAAGGTCCTCAAGAACATGAGCCAGCGCACCGCCGAGACGTTGCGCGAGGACATCGATGCCAAGGGGCCGGTGCGGCTGAGTGAAGTCGAGGCGCAGCAGCGCGAGATCATGAACGTGGTCCGGCGACTCGCCGAAAGCGGCGAGATCCAGATCATCCGGGCGGGCGCCGGTGACTTCGTCTAGCCGGATCCTCGCGGCCGAGGAGATCATCTCGTTCGAGCGCTTCGCGCTCGACCCGCTGTCAGCGGACGACACGACGCCGGCCGTGCGGGGATCGCAGCCGGCCGATTCGGTCGCGGGGAACGCGGCCGCTGCGGCCCACGGCGACGTCCCGGGCAGGGAACAGGACTATCGCGACGGATTTCGCGCCGGGCAGGCCGAAGCGCTGGCCGAGAGCCAGGCCCGCGATCGGGCGTTGGGGGCCACGTTGCAGCAGCGCACCGAGGCCCTGCTGCAAGCGCTGGATGCGGAGTTCAACGTCTTCCAGGCGCGCCATGCGGACCGCGTCGTCGACCTCGCGATCGCCATCGCCGGCCAGATCGTCCGCGCCAGCCTCCAGGCCGATCGCGCGCTGATCGTGCCCGTGGTCCACGAGGCGCTGGGCCACCTGCACGAAGGGTCCGGACCGGCGACCTTGCTGCTCGATCCGCTCGATGCCGTGATGGTCGGCGAGTTGCTGGCGCCGCTGCTGCAGCAGCGCCGGGTCACCATCGTCGCCGACGCTGCGGTCCAGGCCGGCGGCTGCCGCCTGGTCAGCAACGAGGCCGAGGTCGACGCGACGCTGGCGACGCGCTGGCAGCGCCTGCTGGCGGCCATGGGTCGCACCCCGCCGCCCGAAGAGGCCGGATCGCCATGAGCTCGCCGCCCGCCCGCCCGCAGGCACCCAATCGGATCGACGCGATGCTCGAGCGCCAGATCGAGTTCGTCCGCTCGGCTGCGCCGGTCCGGGTCCGCGGTCGACTGTCGCGCGCCACCGGGCTCGTCATGGAGGCGACCGGATTGCGGCTGCCGGTGGGCGCCGTCTGTTCGGTCGGAGAGTCCGGCGAGGGTTCGAACGCCGACCTCGAAGCCGAGGTGGTGGGATTCGGCGACGGGCGACTGTTCCTGATGCCGACCAGCGACGTCTCGGGCACCTGCCCCGGCGCTTTCGTCCAGCCGATCGAGCCGATGGTGCGGCGACCGACGCTTCTCGACCCGTCGCACCCGCGGCGGCGCGCCGTCGATCGGGCCCGCTATCTGCCGATGGGCGAAGGGCTGCTCGGGCGCGTCGTCGACGCCCGCGGCGAGCCGCTCGATCGCCGCGGACCGCTCGCGCGCGTGCGACCCAACCCGATCGTGGCCCGGACCATCAATGCGATGGATCGCGATCCGGTCCGGCAGCCCCTCGACACCGGCGTGCGCGCGATCAATGCGCTGCTGACCGTGGGCAGAGGCCAGCGGCTGGGCCTGTTCGCCGGCGCCGGCGTCGGCAAGAGCGTCCTGCTCGGCATGATGTCGCGCTTCACCTCGGCCGATGTCACGGTCGTCGGCCTGATCGGCGAACGCGGACGCGAGGTCAAGGAGTTCATCGAGGACATCCTCGGCGAGGCCGGACTGGCGCGCGCCGTGGTCGTTGCAGCACCGTCCGATGCGCCGCCGCTGGTGCGGATGCAGGGCGCGAACTACGCGACCGCGATCGCCGAGGATTTCCGCAGCCAGGGCAAGCATGTCCTGCTGCTGATGGACTCGTTGACCCGCTATGCGATGGCGGCGCGCGAAGTGGCACTGGCGATCGGCGAACCGCCGGCCACGAAGGGCTACCCGCCGTCGGTCTTCGCCCGGCTGCCGATGCTGATCGAGCGGGCCGGAAACGGGCCGCCGGGCCAGGGCTCGATCACCGCGTTCTACACCGTGCTGGTCGACGGTGACGATCCCGGTGATCCGGTGGCCGACGCCGCGCGGGCCATCCTCGACGGCCATGTCGTGCTGACCCGTTCGCTGGCCGAGAGCGCCCATTACCCGGCAATCGATATCGAGCAGTCGATCTCGCGCGTGATGATGAACGTGACCGGCGATCGCCACGCGCAGCTCGCACGCCGCCTGAAGGCGCTGTGGTCCCGCTACCAGGCCAGCCGCGACCTGCTGGCGGTCGGTGCCTACGTCAGCGGGTCGGACCCCGAAACCGATCTGGCCATCGCCGTCCATGAACCGTTGCGTCGCTTCCTGCAACAGGGCGTGGCCGACCGCGCCGGCCTCGCCGACAGCGTGGCGATGCTCGAGCAACTCGTCGGCCCGCTGGTCGACGCCGCGGACTGACGGCGATGGCGACCAAGCGCGAAGCACTCGCCCTGTTGATCGACCTGAGCCGTCGGGCGCGCGACGTCGCCGCTGCCGACGTCGCCGAGGCGACTCGCGCCGAAAGCAAGGAGCGCGACATGATGCAGACGCTCATCGGCTATCAGGACGACTACCGGCAGGCCTCGCCGAAACGGCACGGCCAGGCCACCGGCGCGGAGCAGATCGAGCATCACCGGCGATTCGTCGACCGACTCGACGGCGCCGTACGCGACCAGCAAGGGCGTGAAGCGCGGGCGGTACACGTGCGCGAGCAGTCCCAGGTCGCGCTGAGCCTGACCGAGCGGCGCATCAAGGCACTGGAACGGTTGCAGGACAGAAAGCGGCTCGCCGAGCGTCGACGCGAAGACCGGATCACCCAACGAATGACCGACGAGCAGGCCGCGCTGGTGGCCCGCAGGAGCCGATACCGATGATGTTGCCGCCTAGCCTTCCCCCTTCAGATCCGGGCAGCGCTGCCGGTCGCAGCGGCCCGGCGGTTCCCGGTTCACGCGACGCGGCAACGTCGTCGCGGTCTGCGGGTCGCGGCCGAAGCGAGGACTTCTCGTCGGCGTTGCGCGACCTCGGAGCCGGGGCATCGGAGCCGGCAGCGGGCGTCGGTGGCGATGACGAGCCGGCGTCGCCTGCCGACGGCGGCGGCAGGCGACGGAAGATCGGGTCACCGACCGGCAGCCCGACGTCGCCCTGCGACCCGGCATCTGTCGCCGTGCCGATCACGGCCGATGCCGTCGCGACGACCACCGGGACGACGCAGCACCCGCCCGACCTGGCCCGCGCTCTCGCTCGCCGCCCGGCGGGCCCTGCGCGCTCCGCTGGCGTCGGCGACGCGATGCCAGCGGCCACGCCGGGGCTGCCGGCGTCGTCTTCGGCGCGGCCACCGTCATCGTCGGCACTATCCTCAGCGCAGGCGGCCGCAACTTCTTCTTCGGTGCTGCCTGGCTCTGCGGCGCCGGGCCAGGGGCCGGGTCCGGGAAAAGGATCGCAGCGCCCCACGGGTGCCGATCCGGCATCGGTGCGCGGCTCAGCCAGTGCCCCAGGCGCCAGCCGCATGGCCGGCCCACACGGGAACGCGCCGGGTCGGACGACGGCCGAGCGGGACACGGCAGGCCGAGCGGCGGCGGACCTGACGGTCCCCGATCGGATGCCCCCGGATCGGACGCCCCTCGATCGGACGACCCCGGACCGGTCGATGTCGGAGCGGGGCGAGCGGGATCGGTCCGCACCGGACCACCCGGCCCTGGACCGGGTCGCACCTGACCGGATCGCACCCGACCGGATCGCCGTCGAACGGGTGGCAATGGATCGGATCGCCACCGACCGCTCTGCCGTGGATCGGGTGGCAGGGG
>JBEVJQ010000232.1:0-4444 GCA_040510055.1 Burkholderiaceae bacterium
GTCGCAGCCGCAGTCGCGCCGGGGGCCGCAGCCGCAGTCGCGCCGGGGGTCGTAGCCGCAGTCGCGCCGGGGGTCGCGGTCGCGCCGGGGGTCGAGGGCGGAGTCGCCGCGGGGGTCGCGGGCGCAGTCGCGCCAGGAGCTGCGGGCGCGGCGGCCCCGGTCGCGTTGCGCGCCGGAGCGATTGTCGGTCCCGAGGGAACCGGCAGGCTCGAGGCGGGCGGCAATGCCGGTGGCGAGGGGACCGGCGCCGTCGCGACCGGATCGACGCCGGTCGCCGGAATCGATGCACCGGTCCCCGCGCCGCCCGCGGCGCCGGGAGCGCCCGCTCCCGGTGCGCCCGACGGCGACCCTCCGCCACCAGGCCCCTGACCGCCAGCCTGATTGCCTGCCTGACTGCCTGCCTGATTGCCTGCCTGATTGCCAGTCTGCGCGCCGGGCGTCACCGACGGCGGCAACACCGTAACCGCTGCCATCCCCGGCCCCCCAGGTGAGCGCACCTCGCGCGGCGGTTCGCCAAAGGCACGCTTGAAGCCGAATGGCTCGGTTCGCAGCGGACGCCCAGACGGGCCAAGAGGCGCCGGCGGTTGCTGGGTCGCACCCGGCGGTTGAGCACCGGGCGCGGGCTGAGCCGCGCCCCCGGGCGCGACGCCGCCTGGCGGCGGCGCTGTCCCTGGCTGGCCGGCGGCGGCAGGCGTGGGCTCGCCGGTGGGACTCGGTTGGCCCTCGGGTCCGGTCGCCGCGGGCGGCTGGCCGGTCCGACCCCGGACCTCGACGGGTACCGGCCGCGCGGTCTCGCAACCGGCGAGCACGGCACCGACCAGGGTGGCCGCCAGCACCGCGACCGCCAGCGGCCGGCGCGCGACCGCTCCGGTCGCCGCACCGCGTCCTGCATCCCGATGATTGGCGTACTGCATCTCGTCCCCCTCCGCGCTCTCAGCGAGCACGCAGAGCACTGTGTCTTGTCACCGGACGGTTCCGGTTCGCAATGGCACGAATCGCACCGGGTCCAGCACCGTCAGGTCCCACTGGTCTTCGCTGACGCGCTCGATCCGGTGCAGCGCCTGGCCCTCGCCGTCGCGATCGCGAACGGGCCCGATCAGGCGGCCGCCGATCGCCAGTTGCGCGAGCCACGGCCCAGCGATCCGATCGGCCGCGGCCGCACTGATGATCGCATCGTACGGCGCGCCGGCCGCGACGCCGGCCGAACCGTCGCCGAACACGAGCCGAAGATTCGGAAAACGAAACGGTCGGATCTGCGTTCGCGCCAGTTCGTGAAGCCAGCGTACCCGTTCGATGGTGACTACGTCGGCAAAGACCCGCGACAGGACTGCTGCCTGATAACCGCAGCCGGTCCCGATCTCCAGCGCCCTCATCCGCTTGAGCGTGGTGGCGTCATGACCGTCGGCGAGGACCTCGATCATCCGTGCCACGGTCGAGGGTTTCGAGATCGTCTGGCCCTGGCCGATCGGCAACGCCATGTCCTCGTAGGCGCGGCTGGCCAGTCCGGGGTCGACGAAAGCATGACGCGGGATCGCCGCCATCGCGTCCAGCACGGACGGCGAACGGACCCCCCGGGCCCGAAGGAGTTCGATCATCCGCTGCCGAGCACGGTTCGAGACGAGGCCATCGCGATCACTGCGCTTCAGCGACTCGGCCCCCGACGACCACGGTTCAGAACGCCTGCCGACCACCGTCCGGAACCCTCTCCTCGCCTGCTATGGCTCGAAACCGGTCATCGCTCGCACCACTGACGCAAAGGTTCGAGTTCGGCTACCGACGTGAGATCGATGTGCAACGGGCTGATCGAGACACTGCCGTTGCTCGTGGCCTGAAAGTCGGTACCCGGTCCCGCGTCGCGGACCGAACCGGTCGGACCGATCCAATAGACCGTCTCACCGCGCGGATTCTTGGCCGGAATGACTGGCGCGGCCTGGTGCCGCTTGCCGAGCCGCGTGACCTGCGTCGGACCGAGGTCGCCGTAAGAGCGATTCGGCACGTTGACGTTGAGCAGCACCGGTTGCGGCCACGGATCGCGCTTGAAGCGCTCGACCAGTTCACGGGCGACGCGCGCGGCGGTGTCGAGGTTCTCGTGCCCCTTGTCGACCAGCGAAATGGCGATCGCCGGGACGCCGAGCAGGAAGCCCTCCATCGCCGCCGCGACCGTTCCCGAGTAGATCGTGTCGTCGCCCATGTTGGCACCGTCGTTGATGCCAGAAACGACGAGATCGGGACGATGCTCGAGGAAGCCGGTGATTGCGATATGGACGCAGTCTGTCGGCGTTCCGTCGATATAGCTGAACCCGCTGGCAGCCCGGCGCACCGACAGGGGCCGATCCAGGGTGAGCGAATTGGAGGCACCGGAACGATCACGCTCCGGCGCGATGACCATCAGGTCGGCAATGTCGACCAGGGCGCCCGCCAGGGCCTCGATTCCGGGAGAGAAATAGCCATCGTCATTGCTGACCAATATGCGCATCGACCGATTCTATCAATCGGCGAGCGCGCCGATAGCGCGCTCCACGTTGGCCGAGGCGCGCGCGGTCGGTGGACCACAAGGGGACCGCGTCAACCCGCGGCCGGCCAGTCGCGGATGTAGGCCTTCAGCATCTGGTTCTCGAAGCCCTGCTCCTCGAGCACGGCGCGCGCGACGTCGTGAAACGAGATGACGCCCAGCAGCGTGCCGTCGTCCATCACCGGCAGGTACCGTTGATGCGACTCGAGCATCTGGCGGCGCAGCTCGTTGACCTCGGTCTGCGGAGAGGCGACCAGCGGATCGTGCTTCATCACTTCACGAACGCGGATCTCGGCAACTGGCGGCGTGGGCCCGGTCCGATGTTCGCGCTGGCGTTGCGCCAGTACCTTGATGACCTCGCGGAACGTCAGCATCCCCACCAGCCGACCCTGATCCATGACGACCAACGAGCCGATGTCGTTGTCGGCCATGACCACGACGCCTTCGGACAACATCGTTTCAGGCGTGACGGTGAACAGCGTCGAGCCCTTGATCCGCAGTACTTCGCTGACTTGCATGCGCGCTCCTCGGACGATCCGGCGCTTCCTGAGGGGCAAGAGTAGCGGGGGACGCCTAGCGGCGCAAGCCGAAGGTGAAGCCGCCTACGGGCCGCCGGCGCGCCGCGGACGCGCCGCGGACGGTCAGAGCGGCGGGTCGTCGAACAGGGTCTGGAGTTCGTCCAGGGCCACGGAGCGTCGCAGTACATCGGCGACGACGACCTGAAGTTCGACCCGCGTCAGCGGTTTGGTGAGCAGCATCACGTCGCCGTGCAGCCTGGCGCGGGCGCCGTCGAGCAGCCCGGTCCGGCTGCGCAACAGCAGGATCGGCGTGGTGCGGTAACCCGCCCGCTGACGAAGGGCGGCGATCAGGTGAAAGCCGCTGACGTCGCTGAGGCCATATTCGGTGATGACGAGGTCGTACTGCCGTTGCGCGGCGCACTGCAATGCCGCCGCGGCGCTGGCCACGCACTGCACCTGCAGGCTGCCGGAACGCAGCGCCCGCGTCAGCTGCTGCTGGGCCGCCAGGCTCGGATCGACGACCAGGACCTGGACCGAGCAGACATCGGCAACAGGCTCCGTCGCCGGATGGTGGCCCGCAACCTCGCCGTACGACTGCCCTGCAAGGATCGCCGGTGTCGATGGCAAGGGCAGTGGTCGAACTGCAACCTCGCCCGCCATCACCGCGATTGCGGCATCTGCCATCGATGGCTGTGCCCGTGAACCGGCGATTGCCGGTTCCGGCCAGGCCGGTGTGTCGACCGGATGCCATCGAACGCCGGCCGGGGCGACCCTCGCCGGCTCGGAAGGGCCGGCTTCGGCCGCATGAGGAGCCGCCGTCGACCGTGGCCCCGCTACGAATGCTGCCTGCTCTGCGTCGGCGAACGGAACGTCGAGAACAAGCGCATCGACCAGGTCGTCATCCTGGCCCGACGACGGGCCGGGTCGGTCAGCCGCCGCGGGAGGCAAGAACTGGTCGCTATCGATCTCGATCCGATCGGCGACGATCGGATCGGCGCCGATCTCGATCCGATTGGCCACCATCGGAATCGATCGGTCAAAGAGCTCGCCGATCCCGCCCGCGCCAGTGGTCGCCGCCAGCACATCGGCCGCCCGTTCGCCACCAGCCCCCTGGCGCGCCGACCGGGCCTCGAGTCCTTCAATTTCGACCACCCGGTTCAGCGTCGGCAGCAATTGCAGGGTCAGCCGATCGATCGTGATCGCATGACGGGCAGCGGCCTGCGCTCCGCGGGGCAGCGCGCTGATCGACGGGATCTCGCGGCTGTGCGCGCGCAGCGCCGCCAGTGCATCGAGTCCGGCCGGCAGCGCCGGATTGACGATCAGGATGTCGGTCCGCAGCGGATCGGCCTGGTCCAGCAGCTGGAAGTCGTAGCGGTTGTAGAGACTGTGCTTGAAGACGATCTCGATCAGGCGT
>JBEVJQ010000233.1:0-8354 GCA_040510055.1 Burkholderiaceae bacterium
GCGCCGGCGGCTGGCGGCCCTGGACTTCCAGCGGCCGGCTCCGGGGATATTCTGGCTCGCGATTTCCGGCGCCACTTACCTGGGGCTTGCGGAGCCTGACCAGATGACCCCGTGTCGCACGCGACTACACTACCGTCGGACCGCCGATGGATTCGCTTCTATCCTCGTTCGAGCCCTGTTCGGCTGGCTGTCCCGGCCGGTAATCGACTAACCACAGAAGGAGGCCGAGATGGCAAAGGACACTGATACCCGCGGCGTGGCGATCATCACCGGCGCCGGCAGCGGGATCGGCCGCGCCACGGCGCTCGCGTTCCTGAAGGCAGGCTATCGCGTCGCGCTGGCCGGGCGCAGGACCGACGCGCTCGAAGAGACGGTGAGTCTCGCGGGCGTCCCGCAGGACCAGGCCCTGCCGTGCAGCACCGACGTGACCGATGCCGCCTCGGTGGACGCGCTGTTCGATCGCACCGTCGAGCGCTTTGGCCGCGTCGACGTGGTGTTCAACAACGCCGGCATGGGTGCCCCGAAGGCGCTGCTCGAAGACGTCACCCCGGAACAGTGGCTGACGGTCGTCGCCACCAATCTCAACGGCCCCTTCTTTTGCACGCGCGCCGCCTTCCGCGTGATGAAGTCGCAGCAGCCGATGGGCGGGCGGATCATCAACAACGGTTCGATCTCGGCCCATGCGCCACGACCCGACTCGGCGGCCTATACCGCCACCAAGCACGCGATAACCGGGCTGACCAAGTCGGCCTCGCTCGACGGACGCAAGTACGACATCGCCGTCGGCCAGGTCGATATCGGCAACGCCCTGACCGACATGGCCCGACGAATGACGCAGGGAGTCGCTCAGGCCGATGGCCGGACCGCCATCGAACCGGTGATGGACGCGAACGAAGTTGCCCAGGCCGTACTCCACATGGCCAGCCTGCCGCTGTCGAGCAACATCCAGTTCCTGACGATCATGGCGACGAAGATGCCGTTCATCGGCCGCGGCTGAGGGCTACGGTGCGGTCGTACCCGCCGGCCATCACTCGACCTTGATGTCGCCCTCCTTGATCACCTGCGCCCACTTCGCCGTTTCGCTCCTGATGTAGGAACTCATTTCCTCCGGGCTGCTGGTGATGGGCTCGACGCCGGCTTCGATCAGCTTCTGGCGCACGCCCGGGTCGGCAACGGCCTTGGCGTACTGGGTCCCGAGCGTGGCGATGATGTCCTTCGGCGTTCCAGCGGGCACCACGAGGCCTTGCCACGCCCAGGCCTCGAACTGCGCGATCCCTTGTTCAGCCAATGTCGGCACATCCGGCAACGCGGCGATCCGGTTCGGGCTCGCGACCCCCAAGACCCTCATCTTGCCGGCCTTGATCATCGGGCTGCCAGCCGCAAGATCGACGAACATCACCGGCACCTGGCCACCGGCCACGTCCTGTATCGCCGGCCCCGCGCCCTTGTACGGCACATGGTTGAGTTTGATGCCGGTCCGCTGCTGGAACAGTTCCATCGTCAGGTGGTGCGTGGTACCGGCGCCGACCGACGCATAGCTGGTATTTCCCTGTTCCTTCCTGGCCTCTTCGATGAACTCCTTCACGGTGGACACCTTGGTGCGTGTCGGATTGACGACCAGCAGCATCGCGAAGCGTGCCGTCAACGTCACCGGCGAGAAATCCTTGACCGGGTCGTACCCCAGCTTCTTGTACAGGCTCGGATTGACAGCCAGCGTCGTGCTGTCGGCGACCAGCACCGTGTAGCCATCGGGCGGCGAGGTTGCGGCAGACTGGGCGCCGATGATCGTGGCAGCCCCCGGCTTGTTCTCGACGATGACCGGCTGACCCAACAGTTCTCCGAGCTTGGTGCCCACGGTGCGCGCGAAGAAATCAGTGCCGCCCCCTACCGGGTAGGGCACGATCAGGCGCACGGCCTTCGCCGGGTAGGCTTGGGCGAAGGCCGACGTCGTCGGCAGCGCAAGCGCAGCGCTCGCCGGGATCGATGCGAGCGTCAGGATCCGGCGACGCGTTCTTGAAGGCATGGTTCCTCTCCTGGTGTACGAACGGACTTGGCCGATCCGATCAGAGTTCAAGGACGAGCCTGGGGCTGCGGGCGCGCGAGCAGCAAGTCATCATCTTGACGTGGGCCTCACGCTCCGCGCGCGTGAGGACGACATCGCGGTGATCGACCTTTCCAGCCAGCACCCGGACCTCGCAGGAGCCGCACAAGCCCTCCTCGCAATCGCTTTGGACATCGATGTTCGCCGCGCGCAGCGCTGCGAGGACGGTCTGATCGGCCGCCACGTTGACGACGATTCCCGAGTCCTTCAGTTCGACCTGGAACGCATGCTCCTTGGCCGGGTCCAGTGCGCCGGCCGTCGAGACGAAGTGCTCGATCCGCAGCGAATCCTCCGGCCACGCGGCGCAGCAGTCCTCGAGGGCCTGCAGCATCCGCACCGGCCCGCAGGCATAGACCTGCGTGTCGGGCCGGGGCCGGGCGAGCAGCGCCTGCAGGTCGTTGCGACGTCCTTCGTCGCTGGCGTACACATGCAGCAGGTCGCCGTGCAGTTCGGACAGTTCCCCGAGCAGAGCCATCGTCGAACGACTGCGACCGCTGTAGTGCAGTTCGTAGTTCAAGCCAAGCGCCTTGGCTCGGCGCGCCATCGCGCTCACGGGCGTGATGCCGATGCCTCCGGCTATGAGGATGACGTTCGACAGTGACTCGTCCATCCGGAAGTGATTGCGCGGACCGCGAATCTTGAGCCGATCGCCGGCGCGCACGTTCGCATGGATCCAGGTCGAGCCCCCGCGGCCCTCACACTCGCGCAGCACCGCGATCTCGAGCGCGCCGGCATCGGCCGGATCGCCGCACAGTGAGTACTGGCGCGACAACTCGGGGTCCCCGCACTCGACGTCGATGTGCGCGCCGGGTGTCCAACGCGGCAACGGCCCACCGTCGGGCGAGACAAGGCGCAGCCGGACGATACCTTCAGCGACCGGCGTCACGCTCGCAACCACGACGGGACGTGTGATCGTGTGGCGCGACGGCTCGCCGATGCGGACCGGGATCTTCACGTCGAGCAGCGCCCGATCGGTGCGCTCCGGATTCCTGCTGGGATCCCACTCGACCCAAAGGTGCTCGGGTCCGCGAAACGACGTGTTCGGGACGTAGCTGAACTGCTGCTCCGACAACTTCATGTGCGGCAGCCGGCGCGTGAACTCTTCCAGGAAGATCTGCATCTCCATCCGCGCCAGGTTCTTGCCCATGCACTGGTGCGAGCCGTAGCCGAAGGTCAAGTGGTCGCTGGCGTTGTCGCGCCGGATGTCGAGCAGATCGGCATCCGAAAAGTACCGTTCGTCGTGGTTCGCCGAAGCCATGACGATGAGCAGCTTGGAGCCGGCCGGGATCGCGACATCCTCGATGCACGCGTCCTTGGTCGCCAGGCGCCGCCAGGCCGCGACCGAGCCGTTGTGCCGCAGGCATTCGTCGACCGCGTTGGGGATCAGGCTCGGATCCTCGCAGATCTCGCGCCACACCCGCGGATGCTGCAGCAGCAGCTTCATCGCATTGGCTGTCGCGTTGGCGGTGGTCTCGTGTGCTGCGACGATACCGGCCATCATCATCGAGTGCAGGTAGGAATCGGTGACGACCTCCGGATATTCGACCTGCTTGCGGATCCCGTACTTCATCCATCCCGGCCCGGACGGGTCCTGGCGCATCTTGTCGAGGACCTTCCCGGCGAACTGCCAGAAGTTGCCCACCGCGTGCGCGACCTCGACCTGCTCCTCCGGTTTGGGCCGTCCCCAGGTATTGACCGTATGAGCGATCGAATACTTGCGCAGCGTGTCCATGTCCTCCTCGGGGACCCCCAGGAAATGCAGCGCAACGGTGAGTGGAACCTCCCACAGCATCTGGTCGACCAGGTCCGCCCTGCCGTCGTCGATGAAGCGGTCGACATAGGCCCGCGCCAGCCGCCGCACCATCGGCTCGTGATGCTTCAATTCTTCCGGCGTGAACGGATCCATCAGCACGCGGCGCCGCGGCATGTGTTCGGGCTCGTCCTCGTTGACCAGCGTGCGGTTCAGCGCAAAGCCGTAAGAGGCCAGCACCGCATTGGCTTCGTCGCCGGTCGGGGTGATCTTCTCCAGCGCGATGGATGGGCTGAAGGTGACGTTGTCGCGAAATATCGCCTTGATGCTTTCGTAGCGCGTCACCACCCAGTAGCCGAGCGCGGGGCTGTAGAACACCGGCTCCTGCTCGCGGGCCCAGCGCACGTATTCCGGCGGGTCCTGCTGGTAGCCGTCCGAGAACGGGTCGAAGTCGGCAGCACGCGGACTCACCGGGCATCCGGTCGGCGTGAGCGGTGGCGAGGCGTGCCCCGGTCCGACGGGACAGCGGGCGGCTGCAGCTTGGGGATCGAGGTTGGCCACTGGATCACTCCTTTGGGATGGTGGAGACCCGGCCTGCGCCGCTGCCGCAGGCGCGCCGACAGTTGCCCATCGAGTCGTCGGCTGTCGGCTAGTGTCCTGTCCCGTTGCGGCCCGTCTCGATGGCATTGACTTGCGGGGCACTAGAACCGCGACCCGGGCTCGGTCAGGAACTGGCGCTCGGCAGCAGTCGACTCGCGCCCGAGGATGGCGTTGCGATGCGGGAAGCGCCCGAACCGGGCGATGACGTCGCGATGGCGAACGCACCAGTCGAATGACTCGGCCCAGGCCGGGTGCTCGGCAACGAGCGCGGCGAATCGGCGAACGCCTTCGTCCTGCTCGGCCAATGCCTCGGCGTGCTCGAACGGCAGGTAGGCGAAAGCGCGCTCGGCCGGCGATAACGCGAGGTCACTGCCGTCGGCGACCAGCGCCCGCGCTTCGGCCAGCGCCAGTGGGTCGAGCGCGAACGCCCGCGGGTCGTTACGCCAGCAGTTGCGCGTGAACTGGTCGGCGACGAGGATCCGTGCCAGCCGCGCCTGCGGCGCGTCGCCCCAACGGGCGAGTTCGCCGCGCGCCATCGCGTCGATCAACGGCTCGAAGCGGGCCCGGATCGTGGCATCGAAGGCCGGGGCCTTGCGAAACCATTGCGGGCGGGGTTGGCCGTGCGCCGGATCGCTCGGCGGCAGGAACCAGAAATCGAGCACGGCTCGTGCCGCCTGATCGAGTCCCGCGTCCGGGTTCGCCGGTAACAGGCCAACGGCCGCTGCGTCCACGGTTCCATCGTTCCCCGCCATCACTCGTCCCCGGCGTTGCCGAACACCTCGTTGATCTGCTGGCCGACGCGAACGAAGGTGGTGCACTTGCTCAGGTCCTTGAGCTTGCGCGCGCCGACATAGGTGCAGGTCGAGCGCAAGCCGCCGAGAATTTCGCGCACCGTGTGCTCGACCGGCCCGCGCGCCGGCAGCAGCACCGACTTGCCTTCGGCGGCGCGATAGCTGGCCACGCCGCCCGAATAGCGGGTCATCGCCTCCTCCGAGCTCATTCCGTAGAAGCGTCGGAACGACCGGCCGTCGACCTCGACCGGGTCGCCGCCGGCTTCGTCGTGCGCCGCCAGCATCCCGCCCAGCATCACGAAGTCGGCCCCGCCACCGAACGCCTTGGCGACGTCGCCCGGCACGGTGCAGCCGCCGTCACCGCAGATCTGGCCGCCGAGTCCATGGGCGGCATCGGCGCACTCGATGATCGCCGACAGTTGCGGGTAGCCGACGCCCGTCATCCGTCGCGTCGTGCAGACCGAACCGGGTCCGATGCCGACCTTGACGATGTCGACACCGGCCAGGATCAGGGCCTCGGTCATGTCGGCCGTGACGACGTTGCCGGCCATGATCACGATCTCCGGATGCTGGTCGCGGAAACGGCTGACGAATTCGACGAAGGCTTCGGTGTAGCCGTTGGCAACATCGATGCAGACCCAGCGGATGCCGTTGCCGGCACGCCCGCGGACAGCCTCGAACTTCTCGAGGTCGCGCTCGAGTATCCCCATCGAGTAGAACGCCAACCGGTTGGCAGCCTCGTTGTCCGGCGAAAAGAACTCGCCCAGCCGGGCGATGTCGTAGTGCTTGTGAAGCGCGCACATCATCTCGTGGCCGGCCAGCGCCTCGGCCATTTCGATCGTGCCGACGGTGTCCATGTTGGCGGCGATGATCGGGACCATCACCGCGCGCCGCTCGACATGGCGAAAACGGTATTCGCGTCTCAGTTCGACCTTGGCCCGGCTGCCGAGCGTCGAGCGCTTGGGGCGAAACAGCACGTCCTTGAAATCGAGCTTCGGTTCGTTTTCGATTCTCACGTCGCCGCCTCCGCAGCTTGCTGGCGTTGTGCCGCCATCAGGCCCGCAACCGGGTCACGGGTTCGTGGAGCGGGACGTCGGCTTCCATCAGCTTCGCCCGGACCCGTTCCAGGAACCGACTCTTGACCGACCCGGCCTGCCCGGCGCCGGTCTTGAAGCGCCCGCGCAGCACCACCGAGAATTCCTGCCAGTCGGCGACGCCGGCGAGGTCGAACGGTTCGATGATCCGCGGGCCGTACTCCTCGTCGGCTTCCAGTTCAGCGGCGGTCTGGCGCATGATCTCCATCACCCGGTCGAGGTCGGCACTGGACGGCACGCGCACGTCGACGACCGAATACGAGAAGCCGATCGACATGTTGGTCACCGTCGTGATCTCGCCGTTAGAGACGAAATGGACACTGCCCTTGTCGTCGCGCAGCCGGACGTAGCGCAGTGTCACCTCCTCGACCTTGCCTGACTTGCCGGCGATCTCGACCACGTCGCCCAGCCGGATCTGGTTCTCGAGCAACAGGAACACGCCGCGGAAGAAGTCCTTGACGAGACTCTGGGCCGCGAAGCCGACGGCGATGCCGACGATCCCCGCGGCGCCGAGGATCGGCGCCACCGAGATGCCGAACTCCGACATCAGCAGGATGAAGAACGCCACCGTGAGGGCGATGTTGGTGATATAGCGCAGCGCGCGGTCGAGCGTCTCCAGCCGCTTGCGATCCTCGGCACTCTGGAACCGACGGGCGAACAGCCGGTGCAGGCCGGTGAGCAACAGTCGGACAGCGGCGAATGCCACGATCGCCAGGCCGACGACGACGGCCACGCGCGGCCAGCTAACATTACCGAGGAACTGGGTCATCGACACCTTCGATGGCACTCATTGCCGATTGTAGGAGATGCGATTGAACCAGACCGTGGCCGCCCGCGCCGGCACACGGGCCGCAGGGCGGCTACCGGTCGCGGCTGACGCAGCGCCGCGCGACGAAGTGTCGCGGAAAGCGCTCGCCATCGTCGCGCTCACGACGATGGTCATGCTCGCCCCCGCGGCGGCCGGTGCCGAAACGATCGAGCAGGCCGTGGCCCGCGCGCTCGTCGCCAACCCGCGGGTCCTCGCCGCGCGGACCCTAGCCGTGTCGACCCGATTCGAGGTCACCGCGGCCGACAGCGCCCGCAATACCCGCTACGGGGTGATTGCCCAACCGGCCTATGGTTACATCCGCGGCGAGGGTTCGGACGGTACTGGCGATTTCGGCCTCCAGGCGGTCAAGCCGATCTGGGACGGCGATCGCGTCGACAACGACGTCGCGCGCCAGACCGCACTGCTCGCCTCGGCCAATCGCCGAGTCGACCTTGCCCGTGCCGACGTCGCGCTGCGCGTGGCCGACGCCTATGTCGAGGTCGTCAAGCAGGGGCGGCTGGCGGCACTGGCACGCGACCACGTCGGCGTCATCGATGGCCTGCGCCGCAGGGTCGAGGAGATCGTCCGACTCGATCGCGGCCGCGCCTACGATCTGCTGCAGACGCAGTCGCGACTGAACCAGGCCAAGCTCGCGCTCGCCACCCGCGAAGGTGCCCGCGACGAGGCCTTCGCCGCGCTGGTCCAGGAGGTCGGCGCGCCGCTCTCCGACGTGTCGCCGCCCACCGATCCAGCCGTGCGCGCCGCGACGCTCGAGGCCGTGCTGGCTACGCTCGACGATCACCCGGCGACGCTGGCTGCCCGGGCCGAAGTCGAGGCCGCGCGCAGTGCCGCGCGGATCGCCGCGGCCTGGCAGAAGCCCGTGGTCAGCGTCCGCGGCGCGGTCAACAGCCCCGAGGTCACGGCCGGCGACCGACGCTGGCTGGGCGGCTACCAGGTCGGCCTCGTCACCGACTGGAGCCCGTTCGACGGCGGCATCGGCGAGGCCAGGGCCCAGGCGGCGCAGGCCCAGATCCGCGCGGCCGAGGAGAATGTCGCCGCCGTCCGCCGCGATCTCGGGACCGAATTGACGCGGCACTGGAGTCAGCTGCAGTCGCGGCTGACGCGGGCCGGCTCGTTGACGGCCCTCGTGGCCGGCACCGACCGCGTCCGCGCCGCGTACTGGGAACAGTTCCAGATCGGCCGTCGCAGC
>JBEVJQ010000234.1:0-2875 GCA_040510055.1 Burkholderiaceae bacterium
GCTCATGGCATCGACCCGCAGCCCCCGAAAACCCCGAGCCGCACTGGTCCTGGACGCCGGCTCGTCGTCCGACGGGCGGATCGCCGCCCCGGTACCGGTGGTCGAGCCGTTGGCCGATCTGCTCGCGGCACCGGGCCATGGGGTTGCCGACCGCCTGCTGCCGCACGGCGCGGCGATCCAGTATGCGGCGCTGTCGACGAGCGCGGCGGCCCGGCCGCACAACGAGGATCGCTGGCAGGTAGCGGCCGAAGCGGGACTGCTGGCCGTTGCCGATGGCATGAGCGGCTACAACGCGGGCGAAGTGGCCGCCGAACTGGCGGTGCAGACAGCCTGCCAGCTGGTCCCGGACCTGATCGTCCGGGGACTCGGCCCCGCCGAGGCATTGGCGCGGGCGATAGGCGCCTGCAACGACGAGATCCGCGAGTTCGCCAGTGCCAACCCCGAGTGCCACGGCATGGCCACGACCCTGGTCTGCGCGCTGATCGCTGGCGATCGGCTCCACCTGGCCCATGTCGGGGACTCGCGTGCCTACCTGCTGCGCGACGGGAGGCTGCAGCGCCTGACGCGCGACCACTCGATCGGTCAGCAGATCGTCGAGGCCGGTCGCCTGACCGAAGGCCAGGTCCACGAACTGCCCGCCCGCGGCATCCTGACGCGGGCCGTGGGGCTGGCCGACACGATCGAGCCGGAACTCGAGGCCTGTTCGTGGCAAGCGGATGACACGCTGATCCTGTGTTCCGATGGCCTGACGACTGCGCTGACCGATCCGGTGATCGAGCATCTGCTGATCGAGGCCGCTGCGCTCGGTCCGGCGGGCCAGGTCCGCGCGCTGATCGGCGGCGCGCTGCAGACCGGTGTGCTCGGCAACGTGACGGCGCTGGTTGCCGTGCCATGCGATCGCGGCGCCGCGCGGCTCGGCAGCGACGCCGAACGAACTCACTGACCCGCGGCACGAGCCCGCGGTCGCGCCACCGATGAGACATCACCCGGCCATGCACGCCCCGGAGCGCACCATCGGCAAGCTCGTGCTCTCGGTCGGATCCCAGGTGCTGCGCGAGTTGCTTATCGATCGCAAGCGCCTGACGATCGGCCGTCGTTCCTATAGCGACCTGCTGCTCGACGACCTGACGGTATCGGGCGAGCACGCCATCATCCATACGACCCCGGCCGGCGAGTCGGTCATCCACGACCTCAAGAGCCGCAACGGAACCCTGGTCAACGGGTTTCCGGTGATGCAGCAGGCGCTGGTCGACGGCGACTGTGTCGACGTCGGCATCTACCGGATCGTCTACCGTATCGAGCGGCTGGGTTCCGGCCTGCTCCTTGGCCGGCAATCGATTCGCGGGGCGCCGTCGTTCCACGGGGACGACCAGAGCGGATCGCTTCTCGGCGCCGCCGACCGGAACACGATTGCCGACGTCCCCGGCGCAACCAGCTCGCTCGACCTGCCTCCGCTGGACCTTGGCGCCGCGGGCCGGGCGCCGGGCAATGCGCGGACCGCGACCGACGGCACCAACGGCACCAACGGCACCAACGGTACCGCCGCGCCGGGCCGGCCGGATACGAACGCCTCCGAACCAAACGCGGCCCGGACGCGAGCATCGGAGACGCCAGCGGCGAATCGTCCGCATCCCGAGTTGCCGCCGCCGAACCGCTTCCCGCTGCCGTTGCCGTTGCCGCCAACGTCACGGTCGCCATCGGCCGGTCCGCCCACGGGACAGCCGCCCACGGGACAGCCGCCCACGGGACAGCCGCCAACGGGACAGCCGCCCACGGGACGGCCGCCGTCGGGGGGGCTGGCGTCGGGGCTGCCGCCGTCGCGGCTGCCAGCGTCGGGACTGCCATCATCGGGACTGCCATCGTCGGGACCGCCATCGTCGGGACTGCCGCCGTCGCGGCTGCCAGCGTCGGGACTGCCACCGTCGGGACTGCCACCGCCGCCACGGCCTTCGCCAGGGCCGCTGCCACGGCCGTCGATGCTCCCGGCGCCAGTCGAGCCATTGCGCATCAATCCGGCATCGGTCCGCTATCTCGGCGGCCACGATGCCGGTCGCGAGCAGTGGATCGATCGACCGATCATCAGCATCCGCAACGGGAGCGGCCAGGTGGCCGTCATCGCCCGCCGCCAGGGCGGCTATTTCCTGACGCATGTCGAAGGTCTGGCCTATCCGCTGGTCAATGGCGAGTCGATCGGACTCGGCGCCCACCCGCTGCGCGACAGCGACCTCATCGAACTGGCAGGCACCATCCTGCAGTTCAGCCTCGGCCGCTGACGCGCATGGACGGGAATCTGCCATGTGGTTGAAACAGGCTGAACGACTGCTGCGTTCGTACCGGCTGTGGACGGTTCTTGGCGGGCTCGCACTCACCGGGCTGGTCTGGTTCAGTCTGCTGGGATTCCTGCCGATCGGCATCATCGACACCGGCGACCGGCTGTTGCAGGACCAGCGCCTGCGCTGGCGCTTGCCCAGCGTCGAGCAGCGCGTCGTCATCGTCGATATCGACGAGAAGAGTCTGGTCCAGGAGGGTCGGTGGACCTGGCCGCGGAAGCGCCTGGCCGAACTCACCCGCCGGATCGTCGATGAGGGCGGGGCCCGGGCGCTCGGGTTCGACGTGGTTTTCGCCGAGCCGCTGGCCGACGAGGATGCTCTCCTCGCCCAGGCTATCGCCGGTCGTCCGGTGGTGCTCGGCTACTACTTTTCGAGCGACGAGGGCGGCCGCCGGATCGGCCATCTGCCGCCCCCGGTGATGGCGGCAGGAGACCTGTCCGGCGTCCATGCCCGGCCGCTGGTCTGGGATGGATTCGGCGCCAACCGACCGGCGCTGGCCGAGGCCGCTGCCTCGAGCGGCTTCTTCAATGCCGTGGTCGATCCCG
>JBEVJQ010000235.1:0-10978 GCA_040510055.1 Burkholderiaceae bacterium
TGTGCGGGCTGCGTCCCGAGCACATCATCGAACAGCGTCCGCAACTCGAGCCGAGGCAGCATCCATTCGAAGTCACTGTCGAGGTCGTCGAACCGATGGGGATGGAGACCCTGATCTACTTCCCGGTGAACGGTGTGCTGGTCTGCGCCCGCATCGACCCGGACGCGGCAGCGGGCCCGGGCGAGCGCATCAAGCTTGCCGTCGACATGGGCAAGATGCATCTGATCGACGACGAGAGCGGCGCGGTGCTGTAGGCAGGAATCCAGCGAGGCGCTCTAGACGCGCGAGCCGAACTGAATGCACCATGTCCTGCGGCGTGAAGTTGACCAGCGGATCTCAGGCAACGCGGACGAACCAGCGCGCCCAGTCGTAGCCGACCGCCAGGCCCGTGCGGCGGACGTACCGGTCCTCGACCGTTCCCTGCTTGAACAGCAGGTCGACCGTGAGGCGGTCGCCTCCGGCGACGAGCCGGCGCCAGATCAGGTGGACGTGCTGCTGGTCCGGATTCTCCCGGTTGTCGCGGATCAGCTGGAGCTGGAGCGAATTCGCCTGGTCCCAGCGGTGACCGCCATAGACGAACCAGGCATCGTTGGGATCGAAGTTGAGGTTGGCATAGGTCTTCAGATTCGTCCGCCCGAGGCCGGCGCCGGCGAACCAGGTCTTGCCGGTCTCCAGTGCGGCACTGCCACCGAGGAAGCCACCGGAAGCGGCCTGGAGCGACGGGACGAAGGTCACCGGGCCCACGGCAATCCGGTCATCCCAGCCGACGCGCCACTGCGAGAATTCGAGGACCGGCGAACGGAACCAGCCGATCCAGAAGTTGGCGTCGTCCTTCGTGTAGCGCAGGTTCAGGTCGAGCCCGGAGCCCGACGGCAGCCCGCCCCCGGAGACCTGGAAGAGACCGGCGGTCATCTTGAAGGGGGTCGCGTCGCCGCTCGAGGGTTGCGCGGCGGCTGCCGTCGCCGCCAGGAGCAGCCCGATGATCGCTGCCCTCGCAGTGGCGCGAAGCGTCCGCCGCCGACATGCTGTCCGAGTTGGGACGGTATCCATCGGTAGCATCGTCACCGCGTCGAACGAACGGCTCGAGGACGGCGCTGACGCGCCGCCGCCGCCGCGGCGGCCCGGGGGCGCCGCGCGACGACCCACTGATAGAACGCCTGGGCGGCGATCGACAGCTGGCGGTCGCGCGAGCGCACCAGGTAGATGCGGCGCACGAGGCCGCGCCAGCGCAGCGGCCGGATCGCCAGTTCCGGTGATCGGAACTGATAAAGGGTCAACGCCGGAACGACGCTGATCCCGACGCCCGAGCGGACCATCCCGCTGACGGTCGCGAGCTGGTCGACTTCGAGTACCGCCGGCAGGGTCGCCGGATGAGTCGCCGCATCGACGTACTGGCGGACGCTCGAGGTCCGCGACAGGTGGATGAACGGCCAGGCCGCGACCTGCCGCGGCCGCGGATCGCGGACACGCGCGAGGGGATGGTCGATCGGACAGACCAGATGAAAGGCGTCGCTGCAGAAGGGTTCGGCGCGGAGCTCCGGTGTGTCGGCACGGATTGCGGCCAGAGCGAAGTCGGCCTGGCCGCTCCGGACCCGTTCAAGGCACGGCTCCGACAGGACGTCGGCGACCTCGGTCTCGATCCCCGGATACGCCGAACGAAAACTGGCGAGCACGCCGGGCAGCCAGTCGGCCGCCAGCGACGGCAGCAGCGCGATCGAAACCCGGCCGCGCCGGCGGGCTGCACGCTCGCGCATTCCCGCGAGCGCCGCATCGAACTCCATCAGCACGCGGCGTGCCGATATCCGGAACTCGAGGCCTTCGGCGGTCAGGTCGACGCGGCGCGTGGTCCGGTCGAACAGCCGAACGCCCACGGCCTCCTCGAGCTGGCGAATCAGTGCCGAGAACGCGGGCTGCGACAGATGGCTGGCGGCCGCCGCACGGGTGAAGTTGCGCTCGTCGGCCAACGTCATGAAGGCCCGCAGATGACGGATCGACGCGTTCACCGGCTGCGACCCGCACCGGCAGCCATGACAGCAGCGCGCACTGCCCGGACGACCGATGGGAATTGATCGGAAATACGGATCGATTGATCCTGCATTTCTATTTCACGAATAGGTGGAGTATGTCCTACATTGACGGAATCGAACAATGACATCGACCCATCGCCGATTTGTCGCAACGGCCCGGGTCTGGAGGAAACAATGGCTGACTCGCCCGCCGGACCCACTGGCACCCAGGTTACCGGCACGCTTCGCATCGGCTGCGCCGCCGGCTTCTCCGGCGACCGCACCGACGCCGCCGGCCCTGTCGTCGATGCGCTCGCTGCCAGCGGCGGCCCGGCCACGCTGATCTTCGAGACCCTGGCCGAGCGGACGCTGGCGTTGGCCCAGATCGCGCGGCGCGGCGATCCCCAGGGCGGTTACGAACCGCTGCTCGACGACATCATCCGACCGGTGCTCGCCCGCTGCCTCGAATCCGGGATCTCGATCGTCAGCAACTTCGGCGCCGCCAACCCGCCGGGTGCCGCGGCACGGATCGCGGCCATTGCCGAGGAACTCGGGTTGCGTGTCCCGCGGATCGCCGTCGTCGAAGGCGACGACTTGAGCAGCGAGGGACAGCGCGCGCTCTGGCAACAGGCGGCCGGTGACCTCGACGTGGTCTCGGCCAATGCCTATCTCGGCGCCGAGGCGATCGCCGACGCACTGCGCGAAGGCGCCGAGATCGTCGTCTGCGGCCGAGTTTCCGATCCGTCGCTGGCCGTCGGGCCCGCACTCGCCCACTTCGGCTGGGCGCTCGACGACTGGGAGCGACTCGGGCGCGCCACGATGGCCGGCCACCTGCTCGAATGCGGGACTCAGGTGACCGGCGGCTACTACGCCGATCCCGGTGTCAAGGACGTCCCCGGCCTCGCGACCCTCGGCTATCCGATCGCCGAGATCGAAGCCGACGGCAATTGCGTCATCACCAAGCCGCCGGGCACCGGCGGCCGGATCGACAGTCATACGGTCCGCGAGCAACTGCTCTATGAAGTCCACGATCCGCACGCCTATTTGACGCCCGATGTCGTCGCCGACATCGGTGAAGCGGAGGTGACCGAGGTTGGTCCCGACCGGGTGCGGCTGTCCGGGGTCCGTGGCCACCGGCGGCCCGAGGGCCTGAAGGTCAACATCTGCCATGCGACCGGCTGGCTGGCCGAGGGCGAGATCTCCTACGCCGGGGTCCGCGCCGAAGGCCGTGCTCGACTCGCGGCGCAGACGCTGCGCGAGCGACTGGCAGGACTCGGCCCCGTGCGCGCCGACCTGATCGGCGTGGCCAGCGTGTTCGGTGACGATGGCGGACGATGGCTCGCCGAGCGCGCCGACAGCGGCGCGCGCGATGTGCGACTTCGGGTCGCGCTGAACCACACCGACCGGCACGGAGCCGAGCGCTTGGTGCGCGAAGTGACCGCGATGTACTGCTGCGGGCCGGCCGGCGGAGGCGGCGTGCGAACGGCGCTGCGCCAGCGGCTGGGCACGGTATCGACGATCGTTCCGCGCAGCGCCGTACCCGCCCGCCATCGCTTCGTCACGGAGCAGCGGTCGTGAAGGTCGCGCTGCACCGCGCCGCGCACGGCCGCACCGGCGACAAGGGCGACCGCTCCAACATCAGCGTCATCGCCTGGGATCCGGCACTGTGGCCGGTCCTGGTCGAACAGGTGACCGAGGCCGCCGTCGCCCGCCAATTCGCCCATCGCCGACCCCATCGGGTGACCCGCTATCTGCTGCCGAAGTTGCAGGCGATGAACTTCGTCCTCGACGGCGTGCTCGATGGCGGCGTCAACGATTCGCTGAACCTCGACAGTCACGGCAAGGCGCTGTCGTATCTGCTACTCGACCTGCCGATCGATGTGCCGGACGAACTCGAGCGCTGCCTGGTCGGTCCGGCCGACGAGCCGTGAGGCCGGCGGCGAGCCCCTCGACGAAACGAATTACCACCTCATGGATCAGGAGACGCAGTTGAACGAATCGAACCTCGCCATCGATGGGCACCGTCCGACCTCTCAGCTGCCGCGCCGGCGACGGGCGACGGCTCTGACCTCCCGGCTGCGGCGCCAGCGCCGGCTGACGGCGCCGACCTCGCGTCTGCCGCTGCGGCGCCGGGCCACAGCGCTGTCCGCCCTGCTGACATCGGCCGTTGCCGCCACAGTCATCGCCGTCGCACCGGACGCGATTGCACAGGGTTATCCAACGAAAACCATCACCTTCCTCGTCCCGTTCGCCGCCGGCAGCGCCACCGATCAGCTCGCGCGGGGGCTGGGCCATTCGGTCACCGAGCAGACGAAGCAACCGGTCGTGGTCGACAACCGCGCTGGCGCGAGCGGGATGATCGCCGCGCAGGCGGTCGCCCGCGCCCCTGCCGACGGCCACACGGTGCTGATCACCACCAACACCACGCAGGCGGCCAACGAGCATCTGTACAAGAAGCTGCCCTACGACCCGGTCAAGGACTTCGCCCCCGTCACCGGCCTCGGCAAGGGTGGCCAGGTGATGGTCGTCAACGTGCAGTCGCCGTACCAGAGCGTCGGTGACCTGCTGGCCGCCGCCCGCAAGACGCCGGGCAAGCTCACCTTCGGCAGCGGCAGTTCGTCGAGCCGCGTCGCCGGCGAGATGCTCAAGCAGTTGAGCGGCACCGACATCCTCCATGTCCCGTACAAGAGCAATCCGCTGGGGATCACCGACCTACTGGGTGGGTCGATCGACTTCATGATCACCGATGTCTCGACCGGGATCCCGCAGATCAAGGCCGGCAAGCTGCGGCCGCTCGGCTACTCGACGCAGAAGCGCAGCAGCCAGCTCCCGGAGGTGCCGACGATCGAGGAGGCCGGGGTCAAGGGCTACGACATGGGCTACTGGTTCGCCGCCTATGTCCCGCACGGTACGCCGGCACCGGTGGTCGCTCGGCTCAACGAACTGCTCGTCACCGCCGTCAAGGGCCCGACGCTGAAGACCTTCTTCGAATCATCGGGCAGTGAGCCGTGGACCACGACGCCCGACGAACTCGCGCGGTTCCAGGCCGCCGAGACGCAGAAGTGGGGCAAGGTGATCAAGGGGGCCGGGATCGAGCCCGAGTGAGCTACGGCAGCAGCCGGCGGTGCCGGGGCGTCTCAGTGGCCGGTCGTCCCCGGGGGGTGGCCGGCGGCGAAATCGTTGCGCCCGGTCCGGTCGCGGCCACGGAGCAGCCATAGCGGCCGCGTCGCCCACTGGACCGGAATGCCGGTGCCCGAGCCGGTGGGATCGAGGTTGCGCTCGAGCACCGACGTGCCCGGCATGTAGCGCAGCGCGACCCCGGTCCGCCGCAACGGCGAGTCGTTGACGTTGGCGCCATGGATCATGAAGACGTCGTGCATCGACATCTGCCCCGGTTCGAGTTCGATGTCGACCGCCGTCTCGGCGTCGAAGCTGTCGGGAGCCGTCCGCTGGGTCAGGACCAGGTCCTCGCGATCTTCGCGCAGGTGGCCGTAGGTAACCTTGTCGCGGTGCGAGCCCGGGATCACGCGCAGACAGCCGTTTTCCTTCGTCGACGGATCGAGCGCCACCCAGACCGTGCAGGTCGCGAGCGGCCGGATCGGCCAGTAGTGGCCATCCTGGTGCCACGGCGTCTCGAGTCCGTCACCGGCCGGCTTGCAGAAGACGTGGCAACCCCAGAGCAGGATATCGGGCCCGATCAGGTCCGCGACCCGATCGAGGATCGCCGGGTCGCGGGCCAGTTCCATGAATGCGGGGTGGCCGCGGACGCCTTCGGCGTTGGGTCCGCCGTCGGGCGCCACGACATGCGCCGATACCAGCTTCTCGGGCCTGCCTGTCGGGTTGCGCGCGATCAGCTCGTCGAGCGCGGTGCGCATCGCCGCCAGCTGGCCGGATGACAGACGCAACTTCGGCACCAGGTAACCGGCCTCGCGGTACTGCGTGATCTCGTCGGCCGTGAGCCCGGGCATGTTTCTTCTCCCCGAAAGACGGGCCGCTCGATGGCGCGCCCCTCGTCCATTCAGTCGGCGTGCGTGATCGCCGCGCGCTCGCTGCGACTGAGGACGCGCGGCGTGACCACGGGCGAGCGTGACGCGGTATCGAAAAACGGCGTCCGCCGGTGGCGACCGTCGAGGCGGGCACGCATGATCATCAGCGACAGCCGGATTGCCGCTGCGGCCAACGATCCATTGGGACCGCAGACGCGGCCGCGCGCACTCTTGACATTGGCCCGCAACTGCACCGGTCCGAACACTGCATCGAGCCCCTGGTCCTTGTCGGCCGGGTCGGCCACCGGGAGGCAGTCGCTGACCAGCCCGACGAACGAGACCCGCGGATTTGCCAGGGTATTGCCGATCGCCGTGTGGCAGCAGCGCGAGTACCAGCGCAGCAGGCCTTTCGGCCCGAGCCGCACGCAAGCCAGTTCCGATCGCCCTTCGGTCAGCGCGACATTGGCCGGCAAGGTCTGCACGACCTCGGTGCCACCGAGCGGGTCGAGGATCTCGTCGGCCCGCCCGAGGAAATGGGCAAAGGCCTGACAGTCCTTGCAATAGCAGATCGCATGGTTGACGGGCCGCACCGGCTCGACCCGCCCCCGCAACTTGCCGCAACGGCACTGCAGGGGTTGCATCATCGTCGGCGTTCGATCCGATCGGTGCGGCACCCGTCGTGGAGTTCGTTGGTCCTGGTCCTGATCTCGGCGCTCATGGGCTCGCTCCGGTTTCCTCGCCATGCGAAGGTCTCAACGATACCGCCGGATCAGCACGCGGTGGGTCCCGTCCGTTCGCACTGGCCCCCTGCGGGCAGACCCGCTAGAATGCAATGAGACTAATTCTCATTCAAGTCGTCCGGGCTACGGATCCCGAGCCTACCTGCTCATTCCAGAGAGGGACCCCATCGATGAACCGAACCACTGCCTCACCTTCGTCGTCCGTTACTGCACGGCGCTTCCATCGTGCATGCGGCATCGCCGCTGCGACGTTCGCGCTGGTATCGCCGCTCGCCATCGGCGTCGCCCAGGCGCAGGACAACGTCCTCAATCTCTACTCGGCGCGTCACTACCAGACCGACGAGGCACTGTACTCCGACTTCACCGAGGCCACCGGAATCAAGATCAACCGAATCGAACTCGGCGACGAGGCCTTGCTCGAGCGGATGCGCTCCGAGGGCAACAAGAGCCCGGCCGACGTCGTGCTGCTCGTCGACGCCGCGCGGCTTTGGAAAGCACAGTCCGAGGGACTGTTCCAGCCCGTCAGCTCGGCCATCCTCGATCAACGGATTCCGAAGGAGTTCCGCGCAGCGGACGGATCGTGGTACGGGATGTCGTCGCGAGCCCGGGTCATCCTGTACAGCAAGGCATCGGTCAAGGCCGAGGATGTCGACAGCTACGAGGAACTGGCGGACTCGAAGAATCACGGCAAGGTCTGCACCCGATCCGGCAGCCATCCGTACAACCTGTCGCTGTTCGCGTCGCTGCTCGAGCGCAACGGCGCCGACAAGACACGCGAACTGATGAAGGGCATCGTGGCCAACCAGGCGCGCGCGCCGAAAGGCGGCGACACCGACCAGATCAAGGCCGTGGCCAGCGGCGAATGTCAGGTGGCCGTGGCCAACAGCTACTACTGGGTACGACTGGTGGCCTCGAAGAAGCCCGAGGACCAGGAAGTCGTCTCCAAGGTGGCGATGCTGTTCCCCAACCAGGCGACCACCGGGACGCAGTTGAATCTCTCCGGTGCCGGCATCGCCCGGTACGCACCGCATCGCGAGGCCGCGGTCAAGTTCATCGAGTACCTGTCGAGCGACAGTGCACAAGCCTATTTCGCCAACGGCAACAACGAATGGCCGACGGTAGCGACGGCGCGGATCAACAACCCCGCGCTGACGGCGTTGGGCAAGTTCAAGGCCGACACCTTGCCGGTCGAGATTCTCGGCAAGCGTTCGGCCGAGGCACAGAAGCTTCTCGACGAGGCCGGCTATCGCTGATCGGTGGTCGGCCGCCGCGGCCGCTGTCGACCACCGGTGTTCGGATCGGCGGCGGCCCGATCGGCAGCGACCGAATCAGCGGCAGCCCGATCGGCAGCGACCGGGTAAGCGGCCGCCGGGCGCGCGGCGACTGGAGTCTCGGCCACCGGGGCGGCTGCCGGCGATCGCGGGAACGTGACCACGTGATCGGCAGCGAGGCGGATCCCGATCCGTTCGCCGATGTCGTGATCGTGGTGACTGGGTACCAGGGCCAGCAGTTCGCGTCCGGAGGCGAGCCGCAGGGTGTAGAGGAATTCCGCGCCCCGAAACGCCTTTCGAACGATGGCTGCAGTCATTGGCGCAGCGTCGTCGTGGACGACATCGTCCGGTCGCAACAGGACATCGACTTCGCGGCCGGTGGCGGACGCGATGCCCCGGCCCTCCGGTCGCAGGTCAGGTGCCGCACCGTTCGGAGGGTCAACGGCGGCCGTGATCACACCGATCTCGGTATCGACCCGGCGGACGCCGTGAAAGCCGGCCCTCTCGACCCCCTCGATGCCTTCGTTGCCCTCGGTGCCGGCGCCCTCGATGCCCTCGACCCCCTCGACCCCGGGAAGAAACACGCCTTCGCCGATGAAGTCGGCGACATAGCGCGTGGCCGGCTGGTGATAGACGACGTAGCCACGGTCCCACTGCTCGAGCCGACCGGCGCGCATCACGCCGACGCGGTCGCTGACGGCGAAGGCCTCGCGCTGGTCGTGGGTGACGAACACGGCCGTGGTGCCGGCCTCCTTCAGGATCGCGCGCAGCTCGAGCGACAACGCCTCGCGCAAATCGGCATCGAGGCTCGAGAACGGCTCGTCGAGCAGCAACAGCGCCGGGCGCGGCGCCAACGCCCGGGCGATCGCGACCCGCTGCTGCTGGCCACCCGACAACTGGTGGACGAATCGATTCCCCAGCTCGACGAGGTGAACCCGCTCGAGCATTTCGTCGATCCGCCGACGCCGCTGCGCAGGCGGCAACCGCCCCGGACCCTCGCTGATGCCGAAGCCGACGTTGCCACGGACGTCCAGGTGCGGGAACAGCGCGAAGTCCTGGAACACCATGCCGATCCGCCGGGCCTCGGGTGGCAGACCCGCGGCGGCGCTGGCGAGCCGTCGGCCGCCCAGTTCGATGGTCCCGGCCGACGGCGCCAGGAAGCCGGCGATGGCGCGCAACACCGTCGTCTTGCCGCAGCCCGAGGCGCCGACGAGGCATCCGATCTCACCCGGCTCGAGGCTGAACGACAGGTCGCTCACGACCCGGTCGGACGCACCCTCGGCCTCCGGGTAACGAACGGACAACGCGCTGACCACCAGTTGGCTCATCGCCGTGCACTATAGTCGAATGCCTGCCGACTGGCCGGCGCGCGCGATGCTGGCCATCGCCGGGCTGTTGATCGCGCCGCTGGGCACGCTGCTGGTCATGGCGCTGATCGGCTTCGACAGCGCAACGCTGGCACACCTCGCGCGCACTGTCCTGGTCGACTCGATGGTGGTCTCGGCCGTGCTGACCATGGGCGCTGTTTTCGGGGCGGCCGCGCTCGGCGTCGGCTGCGCCTGGGCGATCGAGCGCCATCGCTTCGCCGGGCGGGCCCTCATCGCCTGGCTGCTGGTATTGCCGCTGGCGATGCCGACTTATGTGATCGCCTATGCCTACACCGATCTGCTCCAGTACAGCGGGCCGCTCCAGCGCTGGCTGCGATCGAGCTGGGGGTTCGGCGGACGCCTGCCCGACGTTCGCTCGCTGCCGGCGGCGATCGTCCTGTTCGCGTTCGTCCTCTATCCGTATGTCTACCTGATCACGCGGACGGCGCTTCGCGACGTCTCGCGTTCGACGATCGATTCGGCTCGGTTGCTGGGACTGTCGCGGCGCCGCGTCTTTCGCCGCGTCGTGTTGCCGATCGTCGCGCCGGCAATCGTCGCCGGGTCGATGCTGGTGATGATGGAGACGCTGGCCGACGTCGGCGCGACTCACTATTTCGGACTCCAGACGTTTTCGGCCGGGATCTATCGCGCCTGGTACGCGCTCGGCGATCGCGGTGCCGCGCTGATGCTGGCCGTGGTCCTGCTCGCCGCGGTGGCCGTGATCTTCGTCGTCGAGCATCGCGCCCGGCATCGCGTCGAACGCACGACCAGCCGCACCCACCGGCCGTGGCCGCCGGACCCAGTCGTCGGTTTCCGGGGCTGGCTGCTGGCGGCCGTCCTGCTGCTTCCGGTGGTGATCGGCTTCGTGATTCCGACCGCGGCGCTGCTCTTGCTGCTGGCTGCCGAACCGGAGCTGACGACTCGTCTATCGCGGTTCTGGCGCTGGACCGGCAACAGCCTGATGGCCGGGGTGGCCGGCGCGACCGTGGTACTCGCGGTGTCGATCGGATTCGTCTATGCGCGTCGTTTCGGTGGTCGGTACCGCGCGCGCTGGCTCGACGTTGCCACCAACGGACTGCGCTTCGGCTATGCCGTCCCTGGGGCCGTCATCGCACTGGCCATCCTTTGGCCCGTGGCCAACGCCGAGCGATTCGTCTCCGACGCCATTGGGCTGCCGTCGCGACTGTTGACCGATTCGCTGTTCGCGCTCGTCTACGCCTATGCGCTGCGGTTCTTCGCCGTGGCCCACGGCGGACTCGAAGCGGCGATGCTGCGCGTGACCCCGAGTCTCGACCATGCAGCACGCTCTCTCGGCGCCAGTCGGCTTGCTGCGTTCCGGCGCGTTCACCTGCCGCTGATCGCTCGCGCTGCCCTCGTCGCCTGGATGCTGGTGCTGATCGACGTGATGAAGGAACTGCCGGCGACACTGATGCTGCGGCCATTCAATTTCGACACGCTCGCCGTCATTGCCCAGCAGCTGGCGCAGGACGAACGGCTGGCCGAGGCGGCACTGCCGGCGCTGGCGATCGTCGCGGTCGGCATCGGGCCGGTGCTGCTGGTCTCTTCGCTGATGACCGCAGGCGCGCCGACCGCCGAAGCACCGCTGGC
>JBEVJQ010000236.1:0-5986 GCA_040510055.1 Burkholderiaceae bacterium
CAGCAGGTCGTGCTTCGCTGGCATCGTGCTTCGCCGGACGTCGTGCTTCGCTGGCATCGTGCTTCGCCGGACGTCGTGCTTCGCTGGCGTCGTGCTCACCCGGACGTCGTGCTCACCCGGACGTCGTGCCAACCCGGACCGATGCCGCTCAGCCGCCCAGCCCGCGCTCAGCCACCAGCGCCGGGTTGAAGCGCGGGTCGTTGTACATCTTGAACTGGCGATAAACCTTGAAGTACGCCCGGCCGGCGAGGCAATCGGCGATCAGCGCATCGAAGCAGCCGGCGAGGTCATCGCGTTGAGCCAGCAATCGCCCGAGCCGGGCGTGGCTGGCGGCGCGATGATCGTCGTCGACGTCGTCGCGGCGGGTCTGCCCCGTCATCGCCTTGACCTTGAGGCTCAGGATCGACAACCGGTCGATCATCGCGCCGGCGGTCTCGCTATTGAGCCGCGCGCCCGGAGCTGCGGTACTCTGCGGCGCATCGCCGGCGACCGAGGCCGCATCGACCAGCCGCAGCGCGATCAACATCGCCTCGTCGATTCGTTCGGCCGCATCGTTGCGCGCCTGGTTGAAGCCGTCGATCGCCCGCTTGTTGGCCGCGATCTCGGAATCGCTGACGCGCGTGCGCCGCGCCAGGTCTTCCTCGGCCCAGAGCCGGCAGTTGAAGCGGTGATTGGTTTCGATCCACGACCAGATCGAAGACTCGTCGAGCGGCTGCGACCGACGCGCGTCATCGACCGGCCAACCGGGTAATTCGAGGCTGTCGCGATGAAACGCCACGATGGCGACGCCGCTCGGGAGGATCGGACCAGCAGGCGACGGCGCGGGGGACATGGTCGAATCGCTCCATAATTGTTCGATGCACCCGTCCGATTATCGTCGAGCCGTGTCACGGCCGATCATCGTGCGGTTGCCGAACTGGGTCGGCGACGTCGTGATGGCGCTGCCGGCGCTGGAGCGGCTCGAGCGCGCCGGCCTCACCCCATGGCTCGTCGGCCGACGCTGGGCCACCAGCCTGCTTGCCGGTCAGGGCTGGACGGTCTCGGTGCTGGCGCCGCAGTCGAGGTCCCGAATCGAGCAGCTTCGCCAGTGGCGCGATGCCGCCCGCGCCATCGACGATCGCTTCGACCGACGACTCAACGCCCTTCTACTCCCCAATTCGCTGTCCAGCGGCTGGGAGGCGTGGCGCGCCGGCCTGAAGGCGCTGGGTTATCGTCGCGATGGCCGCGGCCTGCTACTGGCTGCCGCGATCCCGGTGCCGCGTACGCCGCTGCACGAATCCGACCGCTTCTGCGCGCTGGCGTCAGCACTCGTGGATCGGATCGAAGCGAAAATGCCCTCCCGCATGGCGGGCTCCGGCTCCCGCGCCGCGGGCGAGCAACGCGCGCGTGAAGGCGAGTCCGATGCCGCGGATGGCCGGCCCGTGTCCGGCGGCAGATCGGCCTCGACGCCGCGCTGGCCGATGCTCGCCGTGACCGCAGCCGATGCCGCGCGGGCCGATGCGCTGCTCGGCGAAAGACTGTCGGTCCGACGCTTCGCCTGCATCGTGCCGTTCGCGACCGGGACGCTTGCCGGACAACGCAAGGCCTGGCCTCAATTTCCCACATTCGCCCGCCGGCTCGCACAAAGCCTGCCGGTGATCGTCGTCCCGGGGCCGGGTGAGACCGCAACCGCGGCTACAGACTACCAGGACGCGGTTCGGCTCGAGGGTATCGAGCTCGGCACCTATGCCGCGATCCTGGCGCGTGCGGCCGTCGTTATCGCCAACGATACCGGTCCGGCACATGTCGCCGCCGCCGTCGGGGCGCCGTTGGTATCGGTGCTGGGGCCGACCGATGCTGGCCGGCATCGACCGCTCGGCCCGCGGGTCTCGGTCGTTCAGGCCGATCCGTGGCCTACGATCGCGGCCGTCGAAGCGGCCGTCGCGGCGCAACTGTTGATTACAGCCATCGACGAGCCAGTGGCGGCGCATCCGACGGACACCGGCGCAGCGTCAACGCCGCAGGCCGGGCAACTCGGCCAGATCGGTCCGACCTGAGCCGACCGACCGGGCAGTCGAACGGTCGTCAGGCCGCGACTCGACGCAGCGATCGACTGCTGCTGTGTTCGCTCCGTGCCTGCTGGCGCTGCTGTCGGCGCCGAGACAGGTAGGCCTCGACGCTGTTCGATACGTGCCGTGCAATCGCTTCGGCCTGGGCGTCGGTGACGCAGGTTCCGTCTTCACGGAGCAGTTGCTGCAATTCTTCGAGCGGTGTCATCTGAACTTCCCTCTACCGGATGTGCTGACGCGGCGCTGTGATTCGGGCCCGCGCCGCTTCCCGGATATGCGGTGCATGAGTCGATAGTGGCACCGTCGCGACCGGGAAGTCCGAGCACTGAATCACATTCCATGAATCAGTTGCCGATGCGGCGACAAAAGTTCAATGACAGCCGATAAATGGGTGGCGCAGACGCAACTCGACCGAGTCGAAACATCGGCCTACTCGGGGCCTACTTGCCGATACAGAAGCGCGAAAAGATCACGCCGAGCAGTTCGTCGGCCGTGACTTCGCCGGTTATCCGGCCAAGGGCGCCGTGCGCCAGCCGCAGCTCCTCGGCAAACAGTTCGAGCGCCGCGTCGCCGAGCGCCGCCTGCTCGCGGGCCGCCACGACATGGCCGAGCGCCGTACGCAGCGCATCGAGATGCCGCTCGCGAGCGGCGAATACGTTCTCGGCCTGCGGCTGATGGCCGGCCAGGCGCAACAGTCGAGCGCGCAGCAGGTCGATGCCGGCGCCGGTCAGGGCCGAGAGCCGGACCTCGGCGTCGTCGGCGCGCGCTGTTTCCCCGGTCCGGTCGATCTTGTTGACGACGCGAAGCCGCGACGCACCAGCCGGCGCGCGGGCGTCGATGCGCGCGAGCACGTCCGCCTCGGCAGAGCCTGGCGCGGCGGCCGGCAGCGTACTGCTCGGCGGAGTACCGTTCGGCGGAGTACCGTTCGGCGAAGCAGCGCTCGGCGGAGCAGCGCTCGGCGGCGGAGCAGCGCTCGACGAATCTGTGCTCGACGAATCTGTGCTCGACGAATCTGTGCTCGACGAAGCGGCACGTGCAACGTCGTGCGCACGGGCCGGTCCGACGTCTTGCGCATGAACGGCTGCTGAGTCCGACCCGGCGGCCTCGACCAGATGAACGATCACGTCTGCCCGCCCGATCTCGTCCCAGGTCCGTTCGATCCCGATCCGCTCGACGACGTCATCGGAATCGCGTAGCCCGGCGGTGTCGACCAGGTTCAATGGGACGCCGTCTATCGCCACCGCCTGGCTGATCCGGTCGCGCGTGGTACCGGCGACCGGCGTCACGATCGCGACCTCGGCGCCAGCCAGCGCGTTCAGCAGGCTCGACTTGCCGACGTTCGGCGCCCCGACGAGTACGACCGACAAGCCTTCGGTCAGCAGCGCTCCCTGACGCGCGGTACCGAGCACGGCCTCGAGCGCGGCCTCGATCGCCGCCAGGCGGCCGAGTCCGTTCGCCCGCTCGATGAACTCGATCTCCTCGTCCGGGAAGTCGAGGGTCGCCTCGACCAGCATCCGCAACTCCAGCAATCCCGCGGCGAGCTGCTCGATCCGGCGCGAAAACTCGCCCGACAGCGATCGTGCCGCCGACCGCGCTGCCTGCGCCGTGCTGGCATCGATCAGGTCGGCCACGGCCTCGGCCTGCGCCAGATCGAGCTTGTCGTTGAGGTAGGCCCGCTCGGTGAACTCGCCGGGACGTGCCAGCCTGATCCCGAAATCGGCGCCGGCGCGCAGGACGCGCTGCAGGATCAGTTGCTGGACCACGGGCCCGCCGTGGCCCTGGAGTTCGAGCACGTCCTCGCCGGTATAGGACCGTGGTGCCTGGAATCGGATCGCCAGGCCATGGTCGATGGCCGTACCGTCGTCGTCTAGGAACGGGCCGAAGGTCGCGACCCGGTCGGCCAGCGCACGTCCGGTCAGGCGGCGGTCGAGATCACCGATGGACCGGCCCGAGATCCGGACGATCCCGATCGCCCCCTTGCCGGCAGCGGTGGCGATCGCACAGATCGGCCAATCATCCGGCAGGCGCACGACCGAAGATGGGCTTGCCCTCGATTCGCCGCGTGATCACCCACTGCTGGACGATCGAGAACAGGTTGCTGACCAGCCAGTACAGCACCAATCCCGCCGGAAAGAAGAAAAACATCACCGAGAAGATCAGTGGCATCCACATCATCAACTTGGCCTGCACCGGATCGGGCGGCGTGGGATTGAGCTTGGTCTGGATGAACATCGTGACCGCCATCAGGACCGGCAGGATGAAGAACGGATCGGGCGCCGCCAGGTCACGGATCCAGCCGATCCAGGGCGCGTTGCGCATCTCGACCGATGCCAGGAGCACCCAGTAGAGCGCGATGAACACCGGGATCTGGACCACCACCGGCAGGCAGCCGCCGAGCGGATTGATCTTCTCGGTCTTGTACAACTCCATCATTGCCTGGTTCATCTTCATCCGGTCATTGCCGTAGCGCTCCCGGATCGCCGTCATCTTCGGGGTGACCTTGCGCATCTTGGCCATCGAGCGGTAGCTGGCGGCCTGCAATGGGAAGAACGCGAGCTTGACCAGGATCGTCAGCAACACGATCGCCCATCCCCAGTTCCGGACCCAGTTGTGCAGCAGGTCCAATAGCCAGAACAGCGGCTTGGCGATCGCCGTGAGCCAGCCATAGTCGACGACCAGGTCGAGGCCCGGTGCCACGTTCCCGAGGACCTGCTGGTCCTGTGGCCCGATGTAGAGCGTCGATCGGCTGTCCGCGGTCTGGCCCGGCGCGATCTGCCCCACGCCCTGGAGCACGCCGACCGAGTAAAGGTTGTTGTCGATCCGCCGCGTGTAGTACTCACGCGGTTGCTGCTGCTGCGGGATCCAGGCCACGGCGAAGTAGTGCTGGATGATTCCCAGCCAGCCGTCGTTGGCCTGCTTGATGTGACTGGCCTTGCCTTTCTCGATGCTCGGAAAGTCGACCTTCTGGAATTTGGCTTCGTCGGTGTAGATCACCGGCCCCGAGTAGGTGCTGTACATCGCACTGCCACCCGGAGGCGGATTGCCATCACGGGTCAGCTGCCGATAGACGGTCGGCGCAAGTGGGCGATCGCTGACATTGGTGACCCGGTCCTCGACCTTCAGTTCGTACGACCCCGGCTGCAACAGGTAACGGCGTTCGACCTTGATCCCGCCGCCGGTAGCGGTCAGTACCAGTCGCGCCGGTTCACGGGCGGTCGCGGCAGTCGGCCCTTCGGCGACCGTCCATGGCATGGTGTGGTTGGGGGCACCGTCGACTCCGACCACTCCGGATTGGCCCTGGTAGAAGCGCCCGGGCTCGGAGTCGAGCAAGACCAGGTTGTGGACGTTGCCTTCGTCGCGGTGCTTCAGCAATTCGGCACGCTGCAGTGTCGCGCCGACCGTGCTGATCGTGAGCGTCAGGACATCATTGCCGAAAGTGAGCGCTTGCCCGCCGGGAGACGTTCCTGCTCCCGTCGGTGCTACGCCGGTCGCCGGACCGGTGGGCGATCCGACGGCCGTAGCAGGCGTGCCTGCAGGCGCCGCTGGAACGGTCGCATCGGTCTGCGGCCCCGACGACGTTGCCCCAGGCGTTGTCGACCCTTTGGGATCGCTGCCGGCCGGTCTTGTCTGCTGCGGCGTCGGTCCGCCGAAGAGCGAGGGCCGGCCGTGGTCGCGCTGCCAGGCGTCCCACAGGAACACCAACGACATCACGAAAATGACCCACAGGATCGTCCGCTGCGTCTGCATCATCGATTTCGGGCTCGCTACGCGCGCGTCGCGCGTGAGGAAGAAGGAGGAATTTCAGCCGCTGGCGCCGGGGGCACGGGGTCGACACCGCCCGTTGCCCACGGGTGGCACCGGCACAATCTTCGCGCCGAGAGCCAGCCGCCTCGCCATGCGCCATGCTCGCGCAGGGCTTCGATCGCATAGTCGGAGCA
>JBEVJQ010000237.1:0-3444 GCA_040510055.1 Burkholderiaceae bacterium
TCGACAATCCGGAACTCGAACTCCGTCGCGTTGGCGTAGAGCGCGATCAGCGTCTTCCAGGTGTAGGACGAGAACGGGTGGCCATAGAGCGCGAGCATTACCAGGTCCCCTCGGCGATGCGGCGCTGCCGCTCAGCTTCGCGCGCGCTCGTCGCGGGGGGCGGGCCTTCCGGTGGGAAGGGCGGCAGAGCGCCTGCGGGTTCGTAAGTCGCGATCACGGTCCCCAGCGGCGTGACCCGGCTAGACACGAGCCTGAGCCGGCCGACCGGGGTCTGCTCATCGAACAGTCGCTTGCCGCGGCCGAGCGTCAGCGGGAAGGTCATCAGCGTGAGCTGGTCGATCAGGCCGGCCGCCATCAAGGCCGGGTAGATCGTGCTCGAACCCTGGATGATCAGGTCGGGCCCGTCACCCTGCTTGAGCGCGGCGACGTCATCGACGGACTTCAGGCGGTGGCTGTTTTTCCATTCGAGCGGCTGGTCGCCGCGGGTCAGGACATATTTGCCGGCGCGGGTGAAGGCCTGACCCATCGCCGCCTCCTCGCCCTCCACATAGGGCCAGTAGGCGGCGAAGATGTCGTAGGTGCGCCGGCCGAGCAGGAGGTCATAGTCGCGCTCGAACAGGCCGCCGATCGCTTCGCCCACGCCCTCGTCCCACAGCTTGAACACCCAGCCGCCCTGGTCGAAGCCGCCGGTGGTGTCCTCGGTCTGTCCGCCTGGCCCCTGCATGACTCCATCGAGAGTGAGGAAGACGCCGCCAAGGATTTTACGCATCGACAGCTTGTCCGGCGATGGCCGCCTCGATCTTGGCGATGTCGATCTTGCGCATCGTCATCATCGCCTCGTAGCCGCGCTTGACCGCAGCATGGTCGGGGTTTTCGTACATATCCATCAGCACGCGAGGGGTGATCTGCCAGTTGAGGCCCCACTTGTCCTTGCACCAGCCGCAGGCGCTCTCGGCGCCGCCGTTGCCGACTATCGCATTCCAGTAGCGGTCGGTTTCGTCCTGGTCCTCCGTGATCACCTGGAACGAGAAGGCCTCGGTGTGGGGGAAGTTCGGTCCGCCGTTCAGGCCCACCACCGGAATGCCGACGATCGTGGCCAGCACGACCAGGGGGTCGCCCTCCCTGCCGTCGGGGTAGTCGCCCGGAGCGCGATGAACCTGCCCGACTTGCGTATCGGGAAAGACCGAGGCGTAGAAGCTGAAGGCCTCTTCGGCCTTACCGTCGTACCACAGGCACACGGTGTTCTTGGGTCGGTCGGTCATGGCTTGCTCCTTTCGATCAGATCGTTGTCGATCCGCTTGGCCTCGCGATAGGCGTCGCGGGCGCGCAGGCGCTCGACGTAGGAGACGAAGGCCATGTTCGGCGGGATGATGCCGAAGTTGAGGCCCCAGTCGATCATCGAGCCGACATAGACGTCGGCCATGGTGAAGCGCTCGCCGCAGACGTATTCGCCGCCGGCGACATGGCGTTCGAGCGCGGTCATGGTTCGCTCGAAGCTGCCGAAGCCGACCGTGCCCTGCTGCTGCGGATCGCTGGGGTCGAACCCGAAATTCTTGGCGGAGATCGCCTGCTCGACCGGGCCGGCGGCGAAGAACAGCCAGCGGAAATAGTCGGCCATCTCCTCGTCGTGAGGCAGCAGGTTGGCGCCCGGGTTCATCTCGGCGAGGTAGTGGCAGATCGCCGCCGCCTCGGTCACGACCTTGTCGCCCTCATCGCTGTGGTGGACGATGGTCGGCACCTTGCCCATCGGGTTGGCGGCGAGGAAGGCTTCGGGCTTGGCAGCCCACTCGACCAGCACCTGGTCATAGTCGGCGCCGACCTCGTGCAAGGCCCAGCGCGCGATCTGACCGCGCGACATCGGGTTGGTGTAGAAGGTATAGTCGGCCATCGATTTTAGTCTTTCGTGCCGATGAAGCCGACCGCGGCCCCGGCGGGGTCGGCGCCGATGACGATCCAGTCGCCGCCGGGCACTTCCATCGGACCGAAGTGCACCGCGCCGCCGTTCGCCTCCACCGCTTGCTTCGCCGCGCCGATCGTGCCGGCGGTGCGGAAATAGGGCAGCCAGGCCGTGGGGTTCTCCCGCTGCATGCACGGACCGATCGCGCCGATCGCCTGGCCGTCGATCTCGATGAAGGTGTACTTGCCGGCATCGCCCATCGGCATGAAGTTGTCGATGCCGTAGCCGAGTAGGGCGCGGTAGAACTCGACCGCGGCTGGGGCGTCGCTGCTCGACAGCTCGTTCCAGGCGCAGCCACCGGGTTTCATGCCCGAGTAGACGTCACTGTCGCCCTCCATGTGGCCGCGCATCAGATAGAACGGCGCCCCCTGTGGATCGGCGAGCATGGCCATGCGGCCGACGCCTTCCATCGTCGTTGGCGGCATGTGGACCGAAGCGCCGAGCGACTGGGCCTGGGCGGTGCTGGCGTCGACGTCGTCAACGCCGAAATAGATCAGCCAGGCGGGCCGGGCGCCGCCCGATTTCATCTGTTCGTTCAGAGTCATGACCCCGCCCGCAAAGCCGCCGCCGGCGCGTTCCATCATCCGATAGTCCATGCCCGTAACTCCGGGATCGGAGTGGGCCGCGACCGTCCAGTCCATCGTCGCCTTGTAGAACGGGGCGATCCTGGCTGGATCGTCGGTGAGGAGTTCGTACCAGATCGGCGTGCCTTGCGGGTTGGTCATCGTCAATCTCCCACTTCATAGACCGGCCGGAAGCCGCCCCAGATCATGCGCTTGCCATCGAACGGCATGGTCATTCCGTCGGGCGGACCGATGCGCTCGTCGTTCATCATCTTTTCCTGCCCGGCATCGCACAATTCGCGCGAGGGCCATTCGACAAACGAGAACACGATGGCCTCGTTCGGCTCGGCTTTGACCGTGCGGTAGAAGTCGGTCTGCTTGCCGTGGGGGACATCGCCTTGCCAGGCCTCGACATGGCGGGTCGCGCCGTATTCCTCGAACAATGGCCAGGCCGTCTCAGCCATCGTGATATAGTCGGCTTTGCGATCGTGTGGCACGGCGAGGACGAAGCCCTGGACGTAGCTGTCCTTGCGGTATTCGCCGCGCTCGACCACGCCGTCGAAGCCGCCGAAGATCATCCGCTTGCCGTCGAACGGCATCGGGTTCTTGTCCTCATCCCAGCGCGGATCATCCTTCATCTGGGCCTCGATCTTTGCCATCCCGGCTTGCCGGGCAGCCTTGTCGGGCCACTCGACCCAGCTGAAGGCGACGGCCTCGTCATCGGTCTTTTCGACGGCGCGATAGAAGTCGGTCGTGTGCCCGGCCTTGAGGTCGGCCTCCCAGCACTCGACCACCCGGATCGCGCCGTGCTCGATGAACAGCGGATCGATGATCCCGGCATGGGTGACGAAGGCGTCGCGCTTCGCCTCCGGCACCGGGATCAGGAACCCTTCGAAATAGGTCATCGCTTCAGGCTCCCTGGAG
>JBEVJQ010000238.1:0-7257 GCA_040510055.1 Burkholderiaceae bacterium
GATCCCGCCGACATGCGCCACCTTGCGGCGCAGTTGCTGGATCACCTGGTCGGGCCTGAGCTTGCGCTGTTCGCGCGCCTTGAGCCGCATGAACACGACACCATTGCCGGCGGTCTGCCGCGGCCCGCCGGCGCCGACGGTTGAATTGACCGATTCGATGTTCTCGTCCCTGGCGATGATCTCGGCCACCTGCGACTGGCGGGTGACCATCGCGGCGAACGAGGTGTCCTGCGGCCCTTCGGTGTAGGCGAGCAACTGGCCGGTATCGCCACTGGGCAGGAAATCCTTCGGCACCAGCGTGTAGAGCCACGCCGCCAGGCCTGTCGTCATGAAGAACAGCAGCAGGATCAGCAGCCGGGCGTGCAACGCCCAATCGAGCGTCACCTGGTAGCCACGGCGGACGGCGTCGAAGCCGGCCTCGAACCAGCGCAGCAGAAACCAGGGTCGATCGTCGTGGCCATGACGCAGATAGCGGCTCGCCATCATCGGCGTCAGGGTCAGCGATACCAGCGCCGAGACCAGGATCGCGACGCTGATCGTCACCGCGAACTCGTGCAGCAGGCGGCCCACGATCCCGCCCATGAACATCACGGGGATGAACACCGCGATCAGCGACAGCGTCATCGAGACGATCGTGAATCCGATCTCCTTCGATCCCTCCAGCGCCGCCTGCAGGGGGGTCTTGCCCATCTCGATGTGCCGGACGATGTTCTCGAGCATGACGATCGCGTCGTCGACGACGAACCCTACGGCCAGCGTCAACGCCAGCAGCGACAGGTTGTCGATGCTGTAGCCGAGCGCATACATGACGGCGAAGGTGCCGATCACGGAGATCGGCAGCGCGATGCTGGGGATCAGCGTCGCCCGGAAGCTGCGCAGGAACAGATAGATCACCAGGATCACCAGGACTCCGGCCTCGATCAGCGTCTTCTTGACGTCCGACACCGAGTCCTGGATCGACTCGCTGCGGTCGTAGAGCACATCCATGTTCACTGAGGCCGGCAGCCGAGCCTCGAACGCCGGGAGTTCCTTGCGCACCGCGGCCACGGTGCCGATGGTGTTGCTGCCGGGCTGGCGCTGGATGGCCAGGATGATCGACGGCTTGCCGTTGTACCAGGCGCCACCCTTGAGGTTCTCGACGCTGTCCTCGACCTCGGCGACGTCCTCGAGTTTCACCGGCGCACCGTTGCGATAGACGACGGTGAGGTTGCGGAATGCCGCCGCCGTTTCCAGCTGGCCGTTGGAGCGCACGGCCAGTGCCTGACGCGCGCCTTCGAGTTCTCCGGTCGGCTTGTTGACGTTGCCCTGCTCGATCGCCTGCTGGACCTCGTCGATACCGATGCCTCGGGCCGCGAGCCGGGTCGGGTCGACACGGACGCGGACGGCGAAGCGCCGCGAACCGAACACCAACACCTGGGCCACGCCCGAAATCGTCGACAACCGCTGCGCGAGCTGGGTCTCGGCGTACTCGTTGACCACGGGCAGCGGGAGCACGTCGGAGTTCAGCGAGATGTAGAAGATCGGCGAATCGGCCGGGTTGACCTTGCGGTACGTCGGCGGGACCGGCATCTCGACCGGCAACCGGCGCAGCGCGCCGCCGATCGCCGCCTGGACGTCCTGGGCAGCGGCATCGATGTCGCGATCGAGGGAGAACGTCAGAGTGATCGAGGTTCTGCCCTGGGCGCTTACCGACGACATCGAGTCGATTCCGGCGATCGACGAGAACTGGCCCTCGAGCGGCGTGGCGATCGACGAGGCCATGGTCTCCGGCGAGGCGCCGGGCAGGGTCGCGGTGACCGAGATCGTCGGGAAGTCGACCGCCGGCAGTTCGCTCACCGGCAGACGGAAGTACGCGAGCGCACCGAACAGGACGATCGCCGTCATCACGAGCGTCGTCATCACCGGGCGCTTGATGAAGGTGTCGGCGATGTTCATCGTGATTGTCGCGACTGGGGGCGGCGGGCCTTTGCGCTCAGGACGGGTCGGTCGGCCGCCGGCCACCATTGCCGGCACCCTGTCCGGCCTCGGTGTAGCGTGCCCCCGGCGTCAGGCGCAGCTGGCCGTCGACTACGACGCGCTCGCCGGCCTTCAGGCCTTTGGTGACGATCAACGTCGGCCCCTCGCCCGGAGAGGTCTGGACCGGGCGGATTTCCACCGTTCCGTCCGATCGGGCCACGTAGACGAACGTCCCCGAGGGGCCGTTCTGCAGTGCTTCGGACGGAATCACGATGGCGTCGTGGATCTGGCGCAGCCGCATGTCGACCTCGACGAACTGACCGGGCGTCAGGCGCCTGGACTCGTTGGCGAACTGGGCCTTGAGCGCGATCGTGCCGGTGGTCGGATCGACCGCGTTGTCGACGAAGCTCAAGTTGCCGGCCAGCGGATCGCGGTCGTCACCCGGGATTCGCGCGGTCACGGTCAATGCCCGCGCCCCGTTGCCGTCGGCCGAGCGGATTTCGGCGAGCCGCGCTTCCGGTATCGAGAATGAAACGTTGATCGGCTGGACCTGGTTGATCACGACCAGCTGGGTGTCGTTGGCGCGAACGATGTTGCCGGCGAACGCGAGGATGTTGCCGGCAATGCCATCGATCGGCGCCGTCACGCGGGTGTAGCCGAGCTGGGTCGTGGCCATTTCTATCGCCGCCCGGTCGGCCTCGACTACGGCCTTCAGCGACGCCATCGCGGCGCGGGCGGCGTCGACTTGCGCCGACGAGACGAAGCCCTTCTCGACCAGTTCCTCGGAACGCTTGAGATCGGCGATCGCCTTCTGCAGGTTGGCCTGGTCGCGGGCCAGATTGGCCCTGGCCTGGGCGGCCTGCGATTTCGGCAGCCGATCGTCGAGAACCATCATCGTCTGCCCTTTCCTGACCGGCTCGCCGGGACGGAACTCGACCGACAGGATCTGGGCGTCGAGCTGCGAGCGCAACGAGACGGTGGAAAACGCTTCGGCCCGGCCGACGAGCCGCAGCTGGATGGGAACGATCCGCGGCTCGAGCGTGACCAGCGACACCGGAACCGGGCCACCCTCACCGCGTCGCCCGCCGCTGGCGCGGCCACCGGCTGCGCCTGGCGCCGGTGGCGGCGCTGCCGCCTGCGGATCACCGTCGGGATTGGCCGTTCCCTTGCCGTTCTCGGGCGCCGTCGCCCCGTCGGCCCTGGCGCCATCTTTCGCGGTAATGGTCAGCGCGTCGCTGCCGCCGGCCCGGACCGGATCGACGCTGCCCCGGGCGGTCAATCCGCCGTCGACGGACACGCCGCCGCGGACGCCTGGCGCCGCACCATCGCCTGCAGGGGATCCGACCCGATGCTGTCCGGCATGGAGAAACCAGGCCAGTCCGGCAGCCACGACGAGCACGCCGAAGACCACCGTCATCCGGGTCGAACGCTTCATCTGCCTCCCGAGGCATGCGCGCATCACGCTGCGCGCATCAACCGCTCATTATTCCGGAAACACGTACCGGTGTCCGTGCTGCCGGGGTGGTCAAGGAGAGAACGGCAGGCCTGCCGGACAAGGCGACGCGACCGGCGGTCGGCGTGACGTCCTGCGGGAGCTCGAGGGGCCTGGCGCGGGCCAGCGGCGCGTTCTGTTACGCTTGTCCACCCCCGTTCCTGTGCACCGCCGGCCCGCGCTGGCCCCCGACCTTGGCCCGACGCGACCAGATCACGAACGACGCTCCTTCGGCCCTGGGCGCGGCGCCGAATTCGAGCGCCGGCGCCCTGCCCGGCCCGTCGAACGACGGACTGCTGATCGACCGCCTGGAGCGGATCCCGTCGGCAGCGCTGACCGGCTTGGCACGCGGCATCGAGAAGGAAGGATTGCGCGTCGATTGCGACGGTGCACTTTCCCAGAGCAGTCACCCGAGGGCCCTGGGCTCGCCGCTGACCAACGCCCGGATCACGACTGACTTTTCCGAGTCGCAGCTCGAGCTGGTCACCGGCGTCCACCCGTCGGCCGCCGAGTGCCTCGGCGAACTGGCCGACATCCATCGCTTCGTCATGGCCGGGCTCGAAGACGAGGTCATGTGGGCCTCGAGCATGCCGTGCCGCCTTCCGGAAGAGGCACTGATCCCGATCGGGCGCTACGGCACGTCGAACATCGCGCGCAGCAAGACCGTCTACCGGATCGGCCTCGGCCACCGTTACGGACGGCGGATGCAGACGATCTCGGGCGTGCACTACAACTTCTCGCTGCCCGATCACTTCTGGCCGCAGCTGATCGCGGGCGAGAACGACGGCGGCGATCCGCAGGTCGTGCGCTCGCGGCTCTACTTCTCGCTGATTCGCAACTTCCGGCGCTGGTCCTGGCTGCTCCTCTACCTGTTCGGCGCCTCGCCGGCGGTCAATCGCAGCTTCGTTGCCGACCGTGCGCACCGGCTCGAGCCGCTCGGCCATGACAGCTTTCATTTGCCGTTCGCGACCTCGCTGAGAATGGGCCGGCTCGGCTATCAGAGCGACGCCCAGGCCTCGATCGCCGTGAATTTCAACGACCTTTCCGAATATGCGGCCGCCCTGCGGCGCGCGCTGCACCAGCCCTGGCCGGAGTACGAACGGATCGGGCTGCGCGACGGCGACAACTATCGCCAGCTGTCGACCAGCCTGCTGCAGATCGAGAACGAGTTCTACGGCGTGATTCGTCCCAAGCGCCGGATCCGGACCGGCGAGCGCGCGCTGCGCGCCCTTGGCGAGCGCGGCGTCGAGTACGTCGAGGCTCGTTGCCTCGACCTCGATCCGTTCGCCGCGATCGGTATCGCCGAGCCGACGGCGCGGTTCATGGACGTCTTCCTGCTCGGCTGCCTGCTCGCAGACAGCCCCGGGGACGCTGCCGAATCGCCGTTGAGAGCCTCCCGCAACCAGCACGCGGTGGCTGAGCGCGGGCGCGAGCCGGGACTGCAGCTCGAGTCGGGGAACGGGTCGATCGGCCTGCGGCAATGGGGCGAGCGGATCGTCGCCTTGCTGCGGCCCGTGGCCGCCCGGCTCGACCAGGCAGAGGCCGAGGCGGCCAATGCGGCGAATGCCGCGGCCGCTGAGCGCGGATCGCGTCACCGGCTGCCGCCGATGGCCCCGCTTCCGGCAGCCGGTTCGGCAGTATGGCGGAACCATGCCAGCGCCCTCGATGCCGCGGCGGCTGCGCTCGACGATCCGGAACAGACCGCCTCCGCGCGGGTCCTGGCGCAGATGGTGTCCGATCATGACGGCTCGCACCAGTCATTCGCCCTGGCGCAGTCACAGCGTCATCGCGACTGGCTGCGCGCGACGCCGCTCTCCGACGAGCGCCTCGCCGAATTCCGCGCGTTGGCCGCGGAGTCCGATCGCAAGCGTCAGCGGCTCGACAGCGAGGAACGCGAGCCGTTCGAGTCGTTCCGCAAACGCTACCTGGCTCAGGTCTAGGTCCGCCGTCCGCCGCCCGCGGGCACTGCCCCCGGCTGCCATCAACCCGTCCAAGGCCATCAGATGATCCGATTCGCCCTCTATGGAGTCGCTGGCTTACTGGTCACGATCGTGGTCGCCGCCGCCGGCGGGCTGGCCGGTGCCCAGGGCCGGCCCCCAGGCAAGGAACTGGTGATCGCCCTGGCCGCGCCGATCACGGCGATCGATCCGCACTTTCACAACCTGACGCCGAACAACGGGCTGACCAAGCACGTGTTCGAGAACCTCGTCGCCTACGACGAAAAGCAGAACCTCAGGCCCGGGTTGGCCGAATCGTGGCGGTCGCTCGACGACACCACCTGGGAATTCAAGCTGCGCCGCAACGTCAGGTTCCATGACGGCACGCCGTTCACCGCCGAGGACGTCATCGCCACCTTCAAGCGAATTCCGAACGTGCCGAACAGCCCGGCGTCGTTCACGATCTTCACCAAGCCCGTGATCGGCCTCGAGGCGACCGATCCGCACACGCTCCTGATGAAGACGGCGCTGCCGCACCCCGGCCTGCCGCGCGACATGGCCGGCGTCCAGATCATCGCCAAGGGCGCAGTCGACGCCAAGACCGACGACTTCAATGCCGGCCGCGCGATGAACGGCACCGGACCGTACCGGTTCGTCGAGTACCGGCCCGGCGACCGCGTCGTGCTGACCCGCAACGAAGGCTACTGGGGGCAGAAGCCGCAATGGGAGCAGGTCCAGTTCCGGATGATCGCGAACAACGCCGCGCGCGTCGCGGCCCTGATGGCCGGCGACGTCCACATGATCGAGAACGTGCCGACCAGCGATGTCGCCAAGCTCAAGCAGGCCAGCGGCCTGACAGTACGCAGTGCGGTCTCGAATCGAGTCATTTACCTTCACCTCGATAGCGATCGCATCAAGGACACGCCGTTCGTGCGCGCGAAGGACGGTTCGCCGATCACCAGCAATCCGCTGAAGGACGTACGCGTCCGGCGCGCGATCTCATTGGCGATCAACCGCGCGGCGATCATCGACCGGATCATGGAGAAGCAGGCGGTCGCGGCCGGCCAGTTCCTCGACACCCCGTTCTACGGGACCAGCAAGGCGCTGAAGCCCGACCCGTACGACCCGGAGCGAGCCAAGAAGCTGCTCACCGAGGCCGGGTTCCCGAACGGCTTCCAGGTGACGTTGCACGCGCCGAACAACCGCTACATCAACGACGAGAAGATCGCGCAGGCAATCGCGCAGTTCCTGACCCGGGTCGGGATCGAGACCCGGCTCGAGACCATGCCGTCTAACGTCTTTTTCACGCGGGCCTCGAAACTCGAGTTCTCGCTGCTGCTGGTCGGCTGGGGTTCGGAGACGGGCGACACGTCGTCGCCGCTGCGCTCGCTGGTGGCGACCTTCGACAAGGACAAGGGCGCAGGCGCGGCCAACCGCGGGCGCTTCTCCGATCCGGCGCTCGACGCAATGATCGATGCGGCGATGATCCAGATCGACCCGGCCAAGCGCGGGTTGCTGCTGGCCGCGGCCAGCGAGAAGGCGATGGCCGAGCAGGCGATCATCCCGCTGCATTTCGAGGTTTCGACCTGGGCGATGACGAAGGGCCTGGACTTCGCCGCCCGCGCCGACCAGTACACCTTCGCCTTCGAGGTCAAGGCGGGACGCTGACGCCGATGGCGACGGGCTGCACGCGGCCCGCCGGACCGCCGGATCGGGCAAACCGCTCGACATCATCGGACCGCCGGACCGACTTCCCGACACCACTGGCACCGCAATGACCGTCTACGTCCTGCGCCGATTAGTGCAGACGGCCGTGGTCCTGCTCGTCACATCGCTGCTCGTATTCGGCGGCCTGTTCCTGGTCGGCGATCC
>JBEVJQ010000239.1:0-3445 GCA_040510055.1 Burkholderiaceae bacterium
ACTGGCCGGGGCGCATGGCCGAATGCGTCGTCACCGTCAACAAGATCAAGGCGGCGAAAGGGGCGGCCGACAACATCCACCTGCCGTCGCTGGGCATTGCCGGCAACAGCCACATGCTGATGATGGACACGAACAACCAGCAGGTAGCCGACCTCATTCTGGCGTGGCTCGACCGGCACGCACGCACCCGCTGAGTAGCGGCCACCTGCGCGTTGAAAGCCGGCTCGTTCTGAGGCCCGGCTGGGCGTCGCTGTGAGGGTGGCCGGCGGCCGTCGGCCAGGGAGGGCGCAATTACGGCGTCATGGCCGCTGCTGGGCGTCGCGGGTACGCCAGTTGAGGACGACCGTCATGAAGCGTGCGCCGTCGGCCTCAGGGATCGCCGCAAGCAGACGTCCGAGGTCGTCGGTCGCGTCGATTGAGTTGGCGGCGATGATGGGGAAATTCAGCTTCCCGACGACCCGCGTCGCGCCGACGGCGAAGGTCGGCGTCAGGCGGACATCCACGAGAACCAGGTCGAGACGGCCCCCCAGGATCAGCAACTGGCTGCCGTCGCGTTTCCACCAGAGACCCCAGTCGAGGGTCCGGGTTGTCGTGACGCGGACGGGATTGCCGCCGCCGGGGAACGGCTGCACATAGACGTCGAATGCGCCGGCGTGGTTCGAGTGATATGCGATCCAGCGGCCATCCGGGGAGATCGCGCCGTAGGTCTCCTCCGCCCTGGTCCGAAGGAATGGCACCGGCGTGCGATCGCCGAACGGCGCGATCGTCCAAAGGTCGTTTCCGGTGTCCGGCCTCGCATCGGTGAACACGATCGTCCTGCCATCGGCCGACCAGCTTGCGGGGTACTTGAACAACGACTCCGATTCGTACAACACCTCGTCCCTGGCGGCGCTGACGTCCCAGATATGAAGATCGACGGGACCGGCCCGGTCGGTGCCGAACACGACGTGACGGCCATCACCAGACCAGATCGGATTGGAATGAAATGCCGTCGCCTCCGCGATCGGGGTCAGGCCACCACGTATGAGATCGGCCAGCCACAGACTGGACCGTGGTGCGGAGAGCTGGGCCACGACCGCCTGCTGACCATCGCGGGCGAGACCGACGCCGAAATATGGCGCGGGCGGGACGTTGACGGCGCCGACTTCACGGCCGGTCTGATCCAGCCAGGCCAGCCGCGAACGTGACTGCGCCGCCGACAGGTAGATGAGACTGCCGGTGCGACTGACGGACGCCGCCCACCCGGCGCTGTACTCCAGGTTGACTTCGCCGGGCATGTCGCCGATCGAGATCGCCTCTCCGGAGACCGTGCGGCTCCGCGCGTCGAACGGATGCGCGACGAGCACACCTTTTCGCGAGTAGATCAGGTACCCCGGGTCGGCATAGAGCGGGGCGGTTTCGGCCGTCAGCACGAGCTCGCGCGCGGTCGATCCGACTGCCGCGCTGTAGATGGCGAACTGATTCGACTTCGAGGGCACCGCGGCGAAGAGGAAGTGGGTACCGTCGGGCAGGAACCACGGGAACCGATGCCCGGTTTCACCGTCAGCCGTTCGCAATTCGGTCGCGGTTGTCACCGCGCCGCCATTCGCGGACACGCGCAGGATCGGCCCGGCGTTGGCCGCCGCGAACACGATGTCGCCGTTCGAGCCCCAGCTGGCGCCGCGGCCATCCGGCGCGTCGGCCAGGATCTGGGGGGCGCCGCCTCCCGGGCTCACGACCTTGAGATGGCCCTCGGCGAAAAAGCCCACCATAGCGGAGTCCGGCGACCAGAACGGCAGCTGCGCACCGACCGAGTCCTCGATGGCGACCGCATCGAGTCGATCCAACCCGCGCACCCACAGCGTCGCATCGCTGCGCGACGCGCCCGTGACGAACGCAACCCTGGTCCCGTCCGGCGAGATCGCGATGTTGGCAGGATCGCGGTACAGCCGGTGCTCCCGGGGCGCCTGCACGGTCACGCGCATGAGCGGCGCGACGGCGGACCCGCGGACCCACACCGCCCAGATGGCGGTGCCCGCCGCGACGATCGTCATGATCGCGGCCACGATCCAGCCGGCGCTCGACCGCGCACGCGGCGACGTCGGGCCGGCCGAAGGCGACGCAGGGACCGCCGGCTCCTCGAGCTCGAGGCGCGCGTCGCCGATCGAACTCAGCCGCCGTCGTGGATCTTTCTCGAGACAGCGGCGCAGCAGGCGGCGGAGCGGATCGGGCAGGTCCGGTGGCAGCACGCCCCACGGCGGCTCGTCCTTGATCACGGTGGCGAGCGTTTCCGAGACGTCGCTTCCGCTGAACGGCCGGCACCCGCTGAGCATCTCGAAGAGCACACAGCCGAACGCCCAGATGTCCGCACGTCTATCGACGGCCCGTCCCCTGGCCTGCTCGGGCGCCATGTAGGCCGCCGTGCCGACGATCATGCCCATCAGGGTGCCGTGCGCTGTGAAGGTCGGTGAGCTCTGCGCGTTCACCCCGGCAGCCGAGTCGCTGCCGGCGGTCATGGCCCTTGCCAGGCCGAAGTCGAGCACCTTGACCGTGCCGTCGGGGCGCACCTTGATATTGGCCGGCTTCAAGTCCCGGTGGATGATGCCCTGATCGTGCGCGGCCTCCACCGCGTCGGCCACCTGCTTGGCGACCGGCAGCGCCTCGGAGAGTGGCATCGGCCCACGCGCCAGTCGGACGGAGAGATCCTCGCCCTCGACGAGCTCCATCACGAGGGCACGTGGCGTGCCCTCGAGGCCGTAGATCTGGGCGATGTTCGGGTGGTTCAGCGAGGCCAGCGTTCTGGCTTCGCGTTCGAACCGGGCGAGCCGGTCCGGATCGTCAGCAAACAGGTCCGGCAGGATCTTGATCGCGACATTGCGACCGAGCGTCGTGTCGCGGGCGCGATAGACCTCGCCCATGCCGCCCTCGCCAAGTTTCGCGATGACTTCGTAGGCCCCCAGCTTCGTGCCTACCTGCATCGCGTGTCCGTGGCTTCAGCGAGGCCGATGACTTCCGGCATGGGTGGTCGGAGTATATCCGGTCGCATCGATCACCTGATCGTCGCCAGGCGCGGCGCCCGTTGTCGGGCGGCGGGGTGCGCGCCGTGTTCAGCATCATCGCCAGCATCGTGTAGTAGCCGACGATGCCGACGGTGTCGACGACGCTGTGCCGGGGGGTGAATGGCTGGGAATCGCGGCGCGGCCCGCTTGACAGCGAGCCGTCCCCCGAACCCGCCATCTGCACGAATCTGCGCTGGGTCACGGCAATCCGCGCTGTGCGAGGAGGGGGCGGATGTCGTATAAACGATGAATATGACCACTGGCGCTCCCGATTTCGAAGTAGGCATCATTGGTGGTGGGCCCGCCGGCGGTGCGCTGGCCGCGTATCTGGCGAAGGCAGGCGTGAAATGCGTCCTCTTCGAGCGCGAGCTGTTCCCACGCCCCCACGTGGGCGAGTCGCTCGTCCC
>JBEVJQ010000240.1:0-18081 GCA_040510055.1 Burkholderiaceae bacterium
CGAGAACGGCTTCTACTACGACTTCTCGTACGAGCGGCCGTTCACGCCCGATGACCTCGCCGCGATCGAGCAGCGGATGCACGAGATCGCGCGCCGCGACGAGCCCGTGATGCGCGAGGAGTGGAATCGAGACGACGCCGTCCGCTTCTTCAAGTCGATCGGCGAGCACTACAAGGCCGAGATCATCGGCTCGATTCCGGCCGATGAGCCGATCGGGCTCTATCGCGAGGGCGGCTTCATCGACCTCTGCCGCGGTCCGCACGTGCCCAGTACCGGCCGGCTCAAGGTCTTCAAGTTGATGAAGGTGGCCGGCGCCTACTGGCGCGGCGACTCGAAGAACGAGATGCTCCAGCGGATCTACGGCACCGCCTGGACGCGCAAGGAAGATCAAGACGCGTACCTGCACCGGCTGGAAGAAGCGGAGAAGCGCGACCACCGGCGGCTGGGCAAGGAACTGGACCTGTTCCACCTGCAGGACAACGCCCCGGGGCTGGTGTTCTGGCACCCGCGCGGCTACGCCATCTGGCAGCAGGTCGAGCAGTACATGCGCCGCGTCTATCAGGATCATGGCTACCACGAGATCCGCTGCCCGCAGATCCTCGACCGGTCGCTGTGGGAGCGTTCGGGCCACTGGGACAACTACAAGGACCACATGTTCACGACCTCATCGGAGAACCGCGACTACGCGGTCAAGCCGATGAACTGTCCCGGTCACATCCAGGTGTTCAACTCGGCGTTGCGCAGCTACCGCGACCTGCCGCTGCGCTATGGCGAGTTCGGATCGTGCCATCGCAACGAGGCCTCCGGTGCGTTGCACGGGATCATGCGGGTCCGAGGCTTCGTCCAAGACGATGGCCACATCTTCTGCACCGAGGATCAGATCCTTGACGAGTGCGTCCACTACACGGCACTGCTGCAACGGGTCTACCGCGACTTCGGCTTCGGCGAGATCCTCTACAAGATCGCAACCCGCCCGAAGGAGCGCGTCGGCTCGGACGAGTCGTGGGACAAGGCCGAGGCTGCGCTGATCGAGAGTCTCGAGCGCGCCGGTTGCCGCTACGAGATCTCGCCGGGCGAGGGGGCCTTCTACGGTCCGAAGATCGAGTACACGCTGAAGGACGCGATCGGGCGGCCCTGGCAACTGGGGACGATGCAGGTCGACTTCACCATGCCCGAACGGCTCGGCGCCGAGTACGTGGCCGACGACAACAGTCGTCGGGTGCCTGTCATGCTGCACCGGGCGATCGTCGGTTCGTTCGAGCGCTTCATCGGCGTCCTGATCGAGCACCACGCGGGCGCGATGCCGGCCTGGCTGGCCCCGATCCAGGCGGTCGTCCTGTCGATCACCGATGCTCATGCCGACTATGCGGACCGGATCACGCAAAGCTTGAAAAAACAAGGGTTTAGGGTCGAATCGGATTTGCGGAGCGACAAGATCGGCTATAAGATCAGGGAGCACAGCCTGCAGAAGATCCCATATCTGCTCGTGGTCGGTGAAAAAGAGAAGCAATCGGGCCAGGTTGCGGTACGCGCACGCGGGGGCATCGACCTGGGCGCGATGACGGTGCCGGTCTTCATCGAATGGCTGCAGGCTGATGTCGACGGCAAAGGGCAGGCTCGCCACGCGGAAACGAACGAGTCGGGTCCGGGTGACTCCGAGCAGCCTGCCGCCGGCGACGCGCAGGCGGCGCGCGCGCCGCGTTCGAACACGGCCGCTTCGCCCACGTCGGCAGATCCTCGCGATTCGAAAGCAGCATCGGCCGCGAACGCGGCTACCGCAAGGCCTGCCAAACCCGTCGCCCACTGACACGGAGATCACAGCATCGCTACAGAACGCACCCACCGGATCAATGGTGAGATCACTGCCCCAGAGGTCCGGTTGCTCGGGGTCGAGAACGAACCACTCGGCATAGTCAGGCTGGGCGACGCCCGCCGGATGGCCGAAGAAGCCGACGTCGATCTGGTCGAGATCGCACCGACGGCCACCCCGCCGGTCTGTCGGCTGATGGACTACGGCAAGTTCCGCTACCAGGAGCAGAAGCGCCAGCACGACGCCCGGGCCAAGCAGAAGATCATCCAGATCAAGGAAGTGAAGTTCCGGCCCGCGACCGACGACGGCGACTACTCGATCAAGGTCCGCAACCTCCTGCGCTTTCTCGAGGAGGGCGACAAGGTCAAGGTCACCCTGCGCTTTCGCGGACGCGAGATGGCGCACCAGGAATTCGGCGTGCGGTTGCTGGAGCGGGTGCGCGGCGACATCGAGGGCACGGGCGTGGTCGAGTCGATGCCACGCCTCGAAGGCCGCCAGATGATCATGATGGTCGCGCCGAAGAAGAAGGAGCCGCCGAAGAAGACCGTGACCGGCGCGATGCCGGATGGCGCCGCCGTTGCTGCGCCCGGTGCCTCGGGCGCCGCGGTCCCGGCGAGCGCGCCAGCGAAGGCCGATACGGCCCAGGCCGGCGCCGCGACCGCGAAGGCCTCCTGAGGTCGTCGACCGCGGTCTTCGCACCGCGGTCGCGCAGGCCCGGCCGCGACTGCGGCTCGAGGCGTCGTGATGCGACGCACCCAGCCGTTCCGCGCCACAGCCCCGGTCACGCGCTGTTATACTTCGCCGCTTGCCTTTTCGAACGCTTTGGCGGGTTCCGCAAGCGTCCGACGGACAGGTTCCCCCGGTACGTTCACGGCCTCAAGGCCTTTCGGACGCGGCCGCGACGGGCCCTTCCGCCGCCGGACCACCTCGATCGAAGCGCGACGGGCACTGCCGAGCGCGACCCGGCCGGCACTTGTGCCGGTTTGCGGGTTCGTCCTTGACGCCCGTCGACCAGCCGGTGGCGGTCTGGACGACGGGCCCGAAGCAGGACGAGGCCGCGCGGCACGACCAGCCGCGAATCGACTCGTTCGGCCTCGGCGCGGATCGCATCGGCAGTCTTCGGAATAATCATCATGGCCAAGATGAAGACCAAGAAGAGCGCTGCCAAGCGCTTTCGGATCCGACCCGGTGGGTCGGTCAAGCGAGGACAGGCGTTCAAGCGCCATATCCTCACCAAGAAGACCACCAAGAACAAGCGCCATCTGCGCGGCCCGGTCCAGGTCCATGAAGCGGACGTGGCCAGCATCCGCGCGATGATGCCCTACGCCTGACGGAGCGCACCGATGCCACGAGTCAAACGAGGCGTGACGGCGCATGCCCGTCACAAGAAGGTCCTGGCCGAGGCCAAGGGTTATCGCGGCCGCCGCGGCAACGTGTTCCGCGTCGCCAAGCAGGCGGTCATGCGCGCCGGCCAGTACGCCTATCGCGACCGGCGCAACCGCAAGCGCGTATTCCGCGCGTTGTGGATCGCCCGGATCAACGCCGCGGTCCGCGAGCACGGCCTGACCTACAGCCGCTTCATCAGCGGCCTCGACAAGGCGTCGATCGAACTCGATCGCAAGGTCCTTGCCGAGCTGGCCGTCAACGACAAGCCGGGGTTCGCTGCGATCGTCGACAAGGTCAAGGGCACGCTCGGCGCGCCCGCCTGAACGCACGTTCGCGATCGTGATGGGGGCCGATCTCGACGACCTCGTCGCGCGGGCGTCCGACCAGGTTGCCGCTGCGGCCGACGAGGCCGCTCTCGCCAACGCCAAGGCTGCCTTTCTCGGCCGCAGCGGTGAACTGACCGCGCGGCTGAAGGCGCTGGCGGCACTGGCCGGAGCCGAGAAGGCCGACCGCGGCAGGGCGCTGAATGCCGCCAAGCAGCGGATCGAAGCGCTGGTCGACGCGCGCAGCCAGGCGCTGCGCGAGATCGCATTGGCGCGCCGGTTGGCCGCCGAGCGCATCGACGTCACATTGCCGGGTCGTGGGGCCGGAAGCGGCGCCCTTCATCCGATCACGCTGACGATCGCGCGGGTCGAGGAGATCTTCCGATCGATTGGCTTCGATGTGACCGACGGGCCCGAGATCGAGGACGACTTCTACAATTTCACCGCGCTCAACATGCCGGCCGACCATCCGGCGCGGTCGATGCACGACACGTTCTACGTCGAGTCACCGCTCGATCCGAACGGAGCACGGCAGCCGCCGTACGTGCTGCGCACGCATACCAGCCCGATGCAGATCCGCTATGCGCGGGCCCATCGGCCACCGATCAAGGTGATCGTGCCGGGGCGGACCTATCGCGTCGATTCCGACGCGACCCATTCGCCGATGTTCCATCAGTTCGAGGGCCTCTGGGTCGACAGCGACGTGAGCTTCGCCGACCTGAAGAGCGTCTATGCCGACTTCCTGCGCCGATTCTTCGAGCGCGACGACATCGACCTGCGCTTCCGGCCGTCTTATTTCCCGTTCACCGAGCCATCGGCCGAGATCGACATGCGCTTCGCCGAGGGGCCGCTCGAGGGCCGCTGGCTCGAGGTCTCGGGCTCGGGACAGGTCCATCCGAACGTGATCCGCAACATCGGCCTCGATCCCGAGCAGCACATCGGCTTTGCGTTCGGTTCCGGCGTCGAGCGGCTGGCGATGCTGCGCTATGGCATCGACGACCTGCGCCTGTTCTTCGAGAACGACCTGCGCTTCCTGCGCCAGTTCGCCTGAGTCGATGGCTCCCCGGCGATGAGAGTGCCCGAGCGCTGGCTGCGCACCTATTGCGATCCCGATGTCGAGAGCGCCGCGCTCGAGCAGGTGCTGACGATGGGCGGGCTCGAGGTCGAATCGGCCGCTCCGGTGGCGCCGCCGTTCGATCATGTCGTCCTCGCGCGCATCGATTCGGTCACCGCCCATCCTGATGCCGACCGGCTCTCGGTCTGCCAGGTCGACTGCGGCGAAGCGACGCTGCGCACCGTGGCCTGCGGTGCGCCCAACGCCCGTGCCGGCCTCTGGTCGGCCTGCGCGCTGCCTGGGGCACGACTGCCGGGCGGGCTCGAGATCCGCGAGAGCGCGGTGCGCGGTGTCACGAGCCAGGGAATGCTGTGCTCGGCGCGCGAACTGGGGATCACCGACGACCACGCCGGCATCGTCGAGATCGATCCGCCGCCCGGCGCCCGTGCCGGCAGCGACTTGCGCCAGGTGTTGGCCCTCGACGAGCGCGTGCTCGAGGTGAAGATCACGCCGAATCTCGCCCACTGCATGTCGGTCGAAGGGGTGGCCCGCGAACTCGCGGCGTTGACGGCCGCGCCGTGGCGCCCGACTTCGTGGAAGCCGGTGCCGGTCACGATCGACGACCGCCTGCCGGTGCGGATCGAGGCCGACGACCTCTGCGGCCGGTTCAGTGGCCGCGTGATCCGCGGTGTCGACGCCCGTGCCCGGACGCCGGCCTGGATCCGCGCCCGGCTCGAAGCCGCCGGCCAGCGATCGATCTCGGCGCTGGTCGACCTCTCGAACTACGTGATGCTCGAACTGGGGCGGCCGACGCACATTTTCGACCTCGATCGGATCCAGGGCGGACTGACGGTGCGCTGGGGGCGTGAGGGCGAGTCGATCGAACTGCTCAACGGCCAGACGGTTGCGCTCGGCCCGCATGACGGTCTCACGGTCGGAGTCATCGCCGACGACCACGCGGTCGAGAGCCTGGCGGGCATCATGGGCGGCGAGGCCACGGCCGTGACGCTCGAGACGCGCAACATCTATGTCGAAGCGGCGTTCTGGTGGCCGGCGGCGATCGCGGGCCGCGCCCGGCTGTTCAACTTCAGCACCGATGCCGCGCAACGGTTCGAGCGCGGCGCCGACTTCTCGACCACGGCCGACCACGTCGAATATCTGAGCGGCCTGATCCTCGATACCTGCGGTGGCCGCGCCGGCCCGATCGGCGACGAGGTCCGCCGGCTGCCGCGCCGCGACCCGGTGCGGCTGCGGATCGCGCGCGCGCGCAAGGTCTCCGGCATCGCCCTCACGGCCGACGATTGCGTCGCAGCCCTCGAGCGCCTGGAACTGGACCCGCGGCGAGTCGACGAAGACACCATCGAAGTCTCGCCGCCGGCGCGGCGGTTCGATCTCGCCATCGAGGAGGACCTGATCGAGGAGGTGGTGCGGATCCACGGCTTCGACCGGATCGCCATCCGGCCGCCGCTGGCCCCGGCCCGGATGAGCGCCGCACCGGAAGGTCGGGTCAACCCGCTGGAGCTGAAACGGCGTTGGGTCGAACGCGATTACCAGGAAGTCATCCAGTACAGCTTCATCGACGAGGCCGAGGATAGTGATTACGGGATCGGCGAGCCGGCGCTGCGCGTGCTCAATCCGATCGCCAGCGATCTCGGCGTGATGCGCCGCAGTCTCTGGCCGCGGCTGGTGGCGACCCTGGTGCAGAACGTCAACCGCAAGGCCGACCGGGTCCGGCTGTTCGAGATCGGGCGCGCGTACCTGCGTGTTTCCGGCGCGCCCGAGGCCGACCGCGAACTGGCCGGCGTCCGTCAGCCGATGCGGATGGCCGCGCTCGCCTGGGGGCCGGCCTGGGAGGAGCAGTGGGGGAATCCTCGCCGGATGGCCGACTTCTTCGACCTCAAAGGCGACCTCAGGGCCGTCTGCCGCCATCGGCCGCTGGCGTTCGAGGCGGCGAGCCACCCGGCGTTGCACCCGGGCCGGAGCGCGCGTGTGCTGTTGCCCGGCATCGGCCCGATCGGCTGGATCGGTGTCCTGCACCCACGGCTGGCGGCGCGTGACGGGATCGATGGCGAGGTGCTTCTGTCCGAGGTCGAGCTCGACGGTTTGCTGGTCCGCGACGTGGCGGCCCCGAGCCGGGTCAGCCGCTTCCCACCGGCGATCCGCGATCTGGCCGTGGTCGTCACCGACGCCGTCGAGGCCGGTCCGATGCTCGATGCGGTCCGCGAATTCTGCTCGCAGGAGCCATCGACCGGCACCGTCCGACACGTCAACCTGTTCGACGAATATCGCGGTAAGGGATTGGAAAATAAGGAGAAAAGTCTTGCGTTCCGATTCTGGATGCAAGATACTGAGCGGACGCTTGCCGACGCCGATGTCGAGGCGGCGGTGAAATCGATCGTCGAATTCCTGGCCGCTCAATTCGGTGCCCGGCTGCGGAGCTAGCGTAGTCGGCAGCAGCGTCCGTCTTGGCCCGATCGGCCCGGGAGCGGATCTGACAGCCCGGTGCAGACAAGAAACGGATGGATCAGGACGCAAATCAGCGTGACGCCGACGAGGCAACCTTGCAGGTCGAGAGCCTCGAATCCGGTGAAGCGGATGGAGATGTTCTCGGCCGCGGCGGGGACGCATCGGCCGCGGAGATGGTGGCATTGGTCCCATCGCCGCTACCAATCCAGCGCCAGGGGGCAACCCTCACCAAGGCCGAGCTGGCCGACATGCTGTTCGACCAGGTCGGGCTGAACAAGCGCGAAGCGAAGGACATGGTGGAGACCTTCTTCGACGAGATCGGCGCGGCGCTGATCCGCGGCGAGAGCGTCAAGCTGTCGGGTTTCGGCAATTTCGTGCTTCGCGACAAGCCGCAGCGTCCCGGTCGAAACCCCAAGACCGGTGAAGCGATCCCGATCTCGGCCCGCCGGGTCGTGACCTTTCATGCATCGCAGAAGCTCAAGTCGCAGATCGATGCCGTCGGCACGGCGCCGCTCCCCGCCCGCGACCGCGCAGGCGTCGCCACGGATACCGACGCGACCTCTGAAGCCGGCCGATGACGCAGTCGGCCGCCAAGCCCGAGGCGCGGGTCTCGCTGCCGCCGATTCCGGCCAAGCGTTACTTCACGATCGGCGAGGTCAGCGACCTCTGCGGGGTCAAGCCGCACGTATTGCGCTACTGGGAGCAGGAATTCACCCAGCTGCGGCCGATGAAGCGGCGCGGCAACCGCCGCTACTACCAGCATCATGAGGTGCTGCTGGTGCGGCGGATACGTGAACTGCTCTACGACCACGGATTCACCATCAGCGGTGCCCGCAACCGCCTGGCAGAAACGGCGCAAGGCGGCAAGAAGCGCGATGCCGAGTTGAGCCAGCCGATCGATCGCAGCATCGAGATGCGGCAGTCCGACATCCACGCGATCCGTGAGGACCTGCTGGCGGCATTGGAGTGTCTGCGCGATCTGCCGCCGGCGTGAACAGGGCGTGCACCGGTGCTGTGCAGCAGAGCAGGGTGGACCTTGACCGCTGTCCCGAGCAGCGTGCGCTTCCTGTGTACTGCTGTACCGAGAACTGCGCGCCCCGTGCGCCGCTGTAGCCGAGCAGCGGCCTGCGGCGCGACCGGAGACTTGTAGCCCGCTGCTATACTGCCCCGCTCGGGGCGTAGCGCAGCCTGGTAGCGCACTTGCATGGGGTGCAAGGGGTCGAGTGTTCGAATCACTCCGTCCCGACCAACAAGACCGAAGCGTCCAGCCCACGAGGGGCTAGCAGACCGTACGCCGAACCGGGGTCGGAAGCCGAACCAGTTCGCCCCCAGGGCCCCGACCAGGCAGGCGCCACGCGCGGAACGCAGATGCCGGAGCGGGCAGAGTCGGCGGGCGCCGCTGAGGTGCGATGCCATCGTCGACACGCTCCGCGGCAGCCGACCGTCGCATCCGACCACGTTCAGGGCCATCTCTTCGAGGACCTCGTGCCCTCGATAAGCCCCCCGCGGCCCGTGTAGTGTTAATCTTCGGCCAGCACTGCCGCTTTCATGAAGCTTAAGGGCCTTGCCCTTGCTTGCCACCAGCGGGTTGCCGCTGGCCATCCGTCTACCTGCGGGAATAGTTTGAATCTGCAGATGCAAGACTGCGCAACGACCATCTGACATTCGTCTTGAGCGCCGCAGGAAAGGCCGTTGATGCAACCACGCGATGGATCGCCGGGTTTACGGCGCTCTGCGCGATTGCATTGTCCGCCATACTTCTCGGCGAATTCCGGTCCAGCCAGCTCCCGGCAAGAGTCAACCTGGAGCGCTTCGCTCCGGACGCCGAGTTGCTCCGAGAGCTGGAAGCGACAGACCTGCCCAGTCTGCATCTCGACGAACAGTTCCCGTCGACCTATCCGCCGCCCGCTATCCTCCGCGACGGGACACGGCATTGGTTTCGCGTCGGGATCACGCTTCCGCCGGAAGCCGCGCAGGAAATGCTGATCGCCAGTTTCAGCCAGGGCCTCGTAGTGCCCGAACGGGTGTGGCTGCTCACGCGATCGGGACTGCCCGATGATCCGCAGGTCGGCCGAAGCCAGGTCTTCGCACTGCCAATAGCCTCATCGGCGGCCGGTCGTTGGGTGCCGCTTCCCGCTACCGAGTCGGGCAAGCTGACGGTCATTGCCAAGATAGTCTCGCCCGGCGTCGGCCAGCCGAAGCTGAAGATATTCAAAGCCAAGGATCGCGAGGGCGCGGCGCTGGGCCAGACGGTTCGGAACGTGGCGTTCACGTCGATTCTTCTCATCCTTGCCTGCTTCGGCGCGGTGGTTGCGGCTACCTCCAGGGACTGGACGTTCCTGGTGTTCTCCGGTTGGCTCCTGATGTCGTTGCGGGTCGTCGCGATAAATTCCGGCTGGGGCCTCGAATGGGCAGCCAAATACGTACCCACATCGGTCATTGCTGCGCTCTCCCCGATAACGCTGAGTGCGTATGGTCTTTTCACGCTCGCGGTGTTTCGCGGCCTGCTGAACGACGAGATCCGAGGTCGCTGGAGCCGCAGGATCTTCACCGGCGCCCAGGCCAGCTACATCTTCCTCGGCGCCGCGACCATGGTGGTCCCGAGCAGTACCTTCTATCGTTTCTTCTGGCTCGTATCGGCCGTCGCGATCCTGGCCATGATCGCCAAGGCCGCATGGATTACCGCGGCGCGAAAGAGTTCCGTGGCGTTCATGTTCCTGCTGTCCTGGACGTTGACATTCGGAGGGATGGGCTCGGAGATCCTGTACATCTCCGGCCTGATGACAAGTCCCATGGGCATGATCAATGCCGAAATGGGCGCACTCGGAGGGGCACTTGCCTGTGCCTTGGCTCTTGCCCAGCGACTTCGAGCCGAGATAGTCGCCCGCCAGCTGGCTTCAGAGCGGGAAATGAAGGCGTCCGCCGCCTTGAAGGCGAACTATGAATCGATGCCGATCGGCCTTTTCGGCTGCGATAGGAGCGGGCGGCTAGTCATCTTCAATCCGGCGTTCACCGCGATTTTCCAATCGGTTACCGGAGAAACGCCACAAATAGGCGAATCGTTGCTCGCGCATCTTATTGGCAGCGACGATGCAGCCAATATAGTTTCCGCGGCTGCAGGCGAGTTGCAGCGGCCCACCCTGGTCAACGTCAAGCGCGGTGACGATTCGATCTGGCTGCAGCTACGTATTCGGGGGACAGAGGGCCAGATCGAAGCCAGTGTCGAGGATGTCACGCTTCGGGTCAAAGCCGAAGCCGCGCTGGCCAGATTGGTCGACCACGACTCCATTACCAAGGCACTGAATCAACGCGGCCTCAACGACGCCGTCGAGCGTGCGCTGCAACTCGTCGAATCGGGAACTCCGTGCAGCATCATCGAAGCGGACATCGATCGATTCAAGATCCTGAACGACTTCTACGGCCCCTTGGTCGGCGACCAATTGCTTGCAACGGTCTGCAATCGGCTCATGCCCCGTCTGCGCGCGGATGAAGCGATAGCTCGGGTCGGGGATTCCTTCCGATTGATCGTGACCGATCGTTCAGCCGCGGAGGTCGAAACACTTGCCGCAGGCATTTGCCGGGAGGTCTCCAGCACACCCCTCGATGTCGCTGGTCGCGTCCTCAACGTCACCCTCAGTGTCGGAGTTTTCCCCCTCGAGTCCTCGATGACGGTCCGGGATGCGATCGCGGCGGGTTCTCAAGCCTGCGCCGAGGCAAAACGAAAGGGCCGAAATCGGGTCGTGCAGGTCGCGCGGCAGGATATTTCCTTCCGGTCGTTTCTCGAGGAACTACGGGTCCAGGCCGACCTGAAGGATACGCTCAACTCGGAAAGGTTTTTCGTCGAGTTCCAACCCATCGTCTCGCTGCGGTCCGCGTTCGAAACCTTGAATTACGAAGTGCTGGTGAGGATGCGCGATGAAAACGGGAAGACGATTCCCCCTTCGCGATTCATTCCGGCCGCGGAACGGAACGGCCAGATGTCGCTCGTCGATCATTGGGTGTTGATGACCACGTTGCACTGGTTGGACGCGCATCCGGAGCATGTCCGCAGACTGAATTACGCGACGATCAACCTGAGCGGGTCATCGCTGAATGATGCCCGGTTCGTCGACAACATTTTTGCCATCATGTCGGACTTTCCGCATCTGGCAAGCAAGCTCTGCTTCGAGATCACCGAGACAGTGGCCCTGGCCGACTGCGACGCAACGCAGCGGTTCTCGCAGCGAATCCATTCCATGGATGGTCGGATCGCCCTCGATGATTTCGGGGCTGGTTATACGTCATTCAGCTACCTCCGCGGGATCGAGGCCGATCTGATAAAGATCGATGGGAGTTTCGTCTTCGACTTGCACACGAATCCGCAGAACATGGTGATCACGCGGATGATTACCGACCTCGCCCACCAGCTGGGCAAGCGATGCGTAGCCGAATGGGCCGAGAAGCCGGAGACCGTCGCCGCGCTGATGGCGCTGTCGGTCGACTATGCTCAGGGCTTTGGAATAGCCAAACCATCGCTGCCGGAAACCTTTGTCGGAATCCAGAGCTCTGCCGACATGGTCCAGGACGAGCGGGTGAGGGCGTTGCTGCGCGGCGATGGGCCGGTTCGCGATCTCACCGTCAGTGCCGACGGCGTGTTCGGGCCGATAATGTTCTGAACACCGCATCCGCCTGCAGTGGAATGGCGGCAATCATTAAAAATCCCGCTAGACCCACGTCATCTGGCGTATCGAGGTAGCCACGGGTTCTACCTTGATAGAGACGCCGCATTTGGCATAGTACTGGTCGAGGACGCCGTCCAACGCGGGATCGGAAGTGACGATATGGTCGTACCACGCCCGGTTGGCTTTCAACAACGACAATCCGGAATCATTCGCTCTCAGGACGAGGATGTGCTGCGGCTCGCCGAACCAATCGAGCTTGATCTGGCGGCCGTCCCCGAAAGCGCTGGTGAAGCCGAAACTCTCGAAAAGGCAGTTGAGGGGTGTAACGGTCGAGATCACGATATAGTCGACCGACGAGCCCAGGGCGAGGAGGAAGGCGACCTTGAAGAGGGCTTGCCTTGCATGGGCCGCGCGCATACCACCCCCGTCGATGGCCAGCCGCTCGAAAGACGCGAGCGTGCCGGAGCGATAGGACTCGGGTAGTCGATATTTGTCGAACCAGGCTTCGCCGCCGTCTTGGCTGAAAGAAACACGCATCGACGCAAACAATTCGCCGTCGTTGCCCAACGCCCCGAGCACGGCGGACCTGGCTGCCGTGTCGACCGCCTCGCCGCGAATATCGATCGGTCGCTCGTGGCGAGCGTAGACGGCTTTTCGCAACGACACCACGCGGTCGAGGTCGGCGGGGCTGGTCAGCAGCTTGATGTCGAGCCCCGGATCGGTGAGGCGCGGGAGCACGATGTCCGGTGCTGGCATGTCCGCGCGCGCGAACCCCCCGATGGAAAACGACGGCGGCGGATTCGTCGACCCCAGGAGTGTGGCGCCGGGCCACCATCCGAAGTAGCGGGATGAGCGCTGTCGAGCAGCAGCCAGCGCTCCCCGCAGTCGGTGGTTTGCGCCGGCTTTGTGGGCGATGTCTTGGATTGAATTCATGAGGGCATCACCAAGCGGTCCTGGCGGCATGCGTTGTCAAGTGAGCTGACGCGTCTGCTTTCGACGAGGTCTGCCCGGCTGCGAACTTCAGTTGAGCGCGGCCGCCGTGGCGCGGATCCGCTGCCAGCCAGCGAGCCTTGCCTCGATCACCCAGCGGTCGATCATCGAACTCTGGCCGTTGCGGGCGGTGGCCGGGATGAATCGGCGCGGGCCGATCACGGCCCCTTGCTCGTCGCGCAGTCAAGCCGGAACCTCGAAGCGTCGTTCTACCGCTTTCGCCGTCAGTCGAACGCCATCGTTCGAGGTGTCCTTAGATCGGACGGTGTCGACCGTTGGCCGATCCACCGTGGCCCGTTCGAGAGGTTCGAGCCGCGCCGCGCTGAAAAGCGACGCACGGCGCGCCGCGGCCATCACCAAGGAAACGATGACGGCGGAGCATGACGGGGCGAACTTTTTGCCAGGAATGCACAAGACCGAATCCACACGCGGCTGCAGTGAGGACTCAGCATATGCGGTTAGGCACTGTGGGCAGCAGGCCACGCGCCTAACGGCTGCCGACCAAGGATCGGCGGCGAATAACAGCCGTCCAGGGGTTCGGAGCCGTACGCGCCGTTCGTCGATGCCGCCGAGGTGCCCGGTGCCTCCTTCCGCTGACGATTCAGCGAGCAACAAGGTAGGCATGACCGCTCAATCCAAGGCATAGGCTCGGCATCAAGGCGAGCCCGACTACGGTCCTCCAACACGGAGACTACGGGTCGCCGCCCGGGGGTGCTGTCCGGGATCGCGCCGATTATCTATCAGCCGGGGGTGACCGCGTGCCCATTGACCGTGCGCAGGCTGCCCGAGGGTTGCTGCGCCACGAATCCCGTAGCGCCGGTGCAGCGTTCGGTAGCGCGCGCGCATCGGAGAAGGCATCGGGCAGGGCTTGCGGCCGGAACAGGCAAGACTGATCCGGGCCTCAGCGGGTCGGCGCAACTCCGCAGCCGTGGCGGCGCAGCAAGCGCAGCAAGTTCCGCTCGATGGTCGAGTCGCGAAGCGGCCGCGGCTCGGCGACCGCGCGGACGATGCGGCTCAAGCCAGCGTGTACGCCGTCTTGACGGTCGTATAGAACTCGGCCGCGTAGCGGCCCTGCTCGCGGGGGCCGTAGCTGCTGCCCTTGCGACCGCCGAACGGCACGTGGTAGTCGACCCCCGCGGTCGGCAGGTTGACCATCACCATCCCGGCCTGGGCGTGACGCTTGAAGTGCGTCGCGTGTTTCAGTGACGTCGTCGCGATCCCGGAGGCGAGGCCGAATGGCGTGTCGTTGGCGAAATGGAGCGCTTCGTCGTAGCCCCTGGCGCGCAGGACACTGACCACGGGGCCGAACACCTCCTCGCGGTTGATGCGCATCTGCGCCGAGGTCTCGGTGACCAGGGCCGGTGTCATGTAGTAGCCGGGCTGGCCATCGTCGTTCTGCGCCCGGGACTCGCCGCCGTAGGCGAGCTTGCCACCTTCCTCGCGCGCGATTCCGACGTACGACAGGTTCTGCTCGAGCTGGCGATCGTCGACCACAGGGCCGATGTCGGTGCCGGGCTTGCGAGCATCGTCGACCTTCAGCGTCTTCATCCGCGCGACCATCGCGGCCACGAACCGCTCGTGGATCCCCTCGGTGACGATGACCCGCGACGATGCCGTACAACGCTGGCCGGTCGAGAAGAACCCACTCTGGAGGGCGCAGTTGACGGCGACGTCGAGATCGGCGTCGTCGAGGACGATGAACGGATTCTTGCCGCCCATCTCGAGCTGGAACTTGGCCATCCGGGCGACGCAGGTCGCGGCCACCTGCTTGCCGGTAGCAACCGAGCCGGTGAACGTGATCGCGGCTACGCGTTCGTCGCCGAGCAGGGTCGCGCCGACTTCCGATCCCCGGCCCATGACCAGATTGAAGACGCCCGTGGGGACGCCGGCGCGGACCAGGATGTCCGACAGCGCCCAGGCCGAGCCAGGGACGAGGTCGGCCGGCTTGAATACCACGCAGTTGCCGTGAGCCAGTGCCGGAGCGATCTTCCACGCCGGGATCGCGATCGGGAAATTCCACGGTGTGATGATCCCGACGACGCCCACCGGCTCGCGGGTGATCTCGACGCCGACACCGGGACGCACCGACGGCAGGAACTCACCGCCGGGACGCAGGGCCTCGCCGGCGAAGTACTTGAAGATACTGCCGGCCCTGACCACTTCGCCGATTGCCTCGGGCAGCGTCTTGCCTTCCTCACGGGCCAGCAGGTCGCCAAGTTCGGCGCGGCGGGCAATGATTTCGGCCCCGGCGGCATCCAGAACGTCGAACCGTTGCTGCGGGGTGCTGACGCTCCAGGCGGCGAACGCATCCGAGGCGGCAGCGATTGCGGTTCGCGTCTGCTCGGCGTTGGCGTGGGCGTATTCGCCGACGAGATCGCGTGTGTCCGACGGATTGATGTTCCGTGAAACCTTGGCGCCATCGACCCACTGGCCGGCGATGTAATTCTTGTGCATCGACATCTCCTTCTCCTCAAGGCAACGACAGCCTATCAGTTTCCAGCGTCACGCGTCAGCGTCGCCGGCGGCGCCGGCGGACGCAACGGGCACGAGACCGTGGAGCGAAGCCCAGAGGTGCGCGCTCGCCAGAGCCCGGTCGGGAGAGAAGCGGCTCATCAGCCGGGCGGTCTGTCCGGCGTCCGGTCGCCGCGCGATCCCGAGCAGGCGCTGAAGCGCGGTCGCCAGGCCGCTGTCGCCAACCGGGGCGGCGTCGGCGAAGCCGGTCCGCATCAGGACGTAGCGCGCGGTCCAGATACCGACGCCGCGGCGCTCGGTCAACGCCCGTTCGGCGGCGACGGCCGAACCCTGGAGCAGGCGGTCGAGCGGCAATGCACCGGAAGCGACGGCATGGGCCGCATCGATCAGATAGTCGGCCTTCGCGCGTGAGAAACGTCGCGCCTTGAGATCGGACGGCGCGATGCGGGCGACGGCCTGCGCCGTCGGGTGCGCGCGCATCGAGCCGATTGGCACCCCGGCGAGAGCGATGACCTCGCGACGCAGGGACGCGGCGAATGCCAGGTTGATCTGCTGGCCGATGATCCCCCAGCTCAATGCCTCGAACCCGCTCGGCAACAGTGCGACGCGCAATCCCTCGCGGCCGGCCACGAGAGTCCGGTGTTCGGTCTCGAACGGCTCGACGTCGCCATCGAGGCCCAGCATCGCCAGCGAACTGGCATGGAGCCGCCCCATGACGACGCCGCCGAGGGGGCGCTCGGCGTGGACCGTGACCCGAGCGGCCCGCGCGCCGACAGTGACCTCGAGCACCACGGGACCGGCGTCTGTCATCAGCGCTTTCCAGATCCGATTGCCCGCACGCCGTTCGGTGGGACTCGCCGGATCGCGCCCGTGGTAGGCCAGCACTTCGACAGCGCGGTAGCCCGATGGCAGCGACAGTGCGAACGCCGACGCCGCAGCGAGGCCGCCATAGCGGGCGGGCGGCAGTCGCATTCGCTGCGTGAACGCCAGTTCGAACGCTGGCCGATCGGCGAAGCCGGCATCGCGCGCGAACGCGGTTGTCGGCCGGGCGCCGGCAAGGAGAACCTGCGCCGCGGCCCGGATCTTCGTCCGTTCGAGCCAGCGCCCCGGCGACAGGTGGCCGTGGTCACGGAACAGGCCGACCAGCCGATCCGGTTCGAGCCCGGATTCGGTGAGCAGCACCGAGACGTCGGGAAACGCCGCCGGCGCCGTGGCCACGCGTTCGGACAACTGCTCGTACAGCACCAGGTTCCGCGCTTCGCCGTCGTAGCCGGCATCGGGTCGACACTGGCGGCAGGCCCGCAGTCCGGCATAGCGGGCCGCTGCTTCCGTGACGAACAGCCGGATCTCCTCGTTTCGGGACCGCTTCAGGGAGCAGGAGGGCAGGCAGTAGCGGCCGCAAACCATCTGCCCGATCAGGAAGCGGCCATCGAGATCGCCGTCCCGGGCCCGTCGCCGGTCCCTTCCGGCGGCTGCGACGAGCGCCGGGCGACCATCGGCGGTTGCGTCATGCTGGGTCGAACGACGGATCAGGACGGGTCCTTCGGTGGTTGCCATCTGCCGGTTTCATTATCCATGGCCCGATCGACGGCTGCGGCTTCGGCGGGCCCGCCAGGGCGCAGAATCGGTCGCGCCACCGCCAACCAGGAGTTCCGTGCCTGCCGCCCGTCCGGCCATCGAGTGCTCGCCGCCATGAGTGAGGTCCGGCCGAAGCCGTGGTGGCGCCTGCTGCTGCTGCTCGCGCTCGCGCTCGCGTTACTGGCCGTGTTCGGCAGCGGTATCCATCGGTACCTGTCGCTCGACCAGATCAAGGGCCATCAGGCCGAACTCGCCGCGACGGTTGCCCGAGCGCCGGCGGCCGCTGCGGCGACGTTCTTCGTCATCTATGTCGTGGTCGCCGGAGTAGCAATACCGGGCGCGGCACCGGTCCTGACGCTGCTGTCGGGCGCGCTGTTCGGCCTCGTCGGCGGCACGATCCTGTCGTCGTTTGCCTCGACGCTCGGCGCGACCGTGTCGTTCCTCGGTGCCCGGTATCTGTTTCGTAACCTCGTCCAGCGCCGCTTCGCTGGCCGCGGCGGCGCGTCGTGGCGCCGCTTCGATGCCGGGATCGCGCGCGAAGGCGCGTTCTACCTGTTCGCGCTCCGACTGGTGCCGGTGATTCCGTTCATCGCCATCAACGTGCTCGCCGGCCTGACGGCGCTGCCGACGTGGACGTTCTACTGGGTCAGCCAGGCGGGAATGCTTGCCGGGACGGTGGTCTATGTCAACGCCGGTCAGCGACTGGCGCAGGTCGAATCGCTGTCGGGACTGTTCACTCCGGCGCTGATCGCTTCGTTCGCGCTGCTCGCCGCCGTGCCTTTGGCAGGCCGCGGGCTCGTCGCCGCCATTCGCAAACGGCGCGCCGCCATCGGGTGCAGGCGACCGCGCCGCTTCGATCGCAATCTGATCGTGATCGGCGCCGGCGCCGCGGGGCTCATCAGCGCGCTGATCGGGACCACGACCCGGGCGCGGGTCACATTGATCGAGCGGGCGGCGATGGGTGGTGACTGCCTCAATACCGGGTGCGTCCCGTCTAAGGCGTTGCTGCGCACCGCAGCCCTGCTGGCCGCGGCGCGCGACAGCAGACGGCTCGGCATTGCCCGGCTCGAACCGACGGTGCGCTTCGCCGAGGTCATGGCGCGAATCCGGCAGGTAATCGAGCGGATCGCGCCCAACGATTCGATCGCGCGCTACGAGGCGCTGGGGGTCGAGGTCGTCAGCGGCAGCGCCCGGCTGGTCGATCCGTGGACAGTCGCCGTCGGCGAGCGGCAACTGACGGCCCGGGCGATCGTCATCGCCACCGGCGCGCGACCTCGGGTTCCGTCGATCCCCGGGCTGGCGCAGACCGGATACCTGACGTCCGAGACGGTCTGGTCGCTG
>JBEVJQ010000241.1:0-7327 GCA_040510055.1 Burkholderiaceae bacterium
CTGCGAACGCCGCGCCTCGAACGCCGGGTTCGCGATCGGTCGAAGGCCGGCGGGGCGCGCCCCGCCAGCCGGCGCCGGCAGACGCCGTCATACACACAGCGAAAGGACTCGGGCTCCGCCCGCCGAGAAAGCCGCGACAGGCCGCTTGATACACGCGGCGACACCTCCCCGCGGACCCCTCGCGTGCCTTCCGCCAATGACGCCCGAGACTTTTCCGGACGACCGCCGCCGGCTGTTCGTGACCACGGCCCTGCCCTACGCGAACGGATCGTTCCATATCGGGCACATCATGGAGTACATCCAGGCCGACGTCTGGGTGCGGTTCCAGCGGATGCGAGGGCACGAGGTGCACTTCGTCGGCGCCGACGACGCCCACGGCGCGCCGATCATGCTCAAGGCCGAAGCCGAAGGGATCACGCCACGGGAACTGGTCGACCGGATCGCCGCCGAGCGGCCGCGCTATCTCGCCGGGTATCACCTGAGCTTCGATCACTGGCACTCGACCGACTCGCCGGAGAACACGGAGTTGGTCCATCGGATCTACGGCCGGCTCAAGGACGCGGGTTTGATCGCGCGGCGCCCGGTCGAGCAGTTCTTCGACCCCGTCAAGGGGATGTTCCTGCCCGATCGCTACATAAAGGGCGAATGCCCGGTTTGCCATTCGAAAGACCAGTACGGTGACGCCTGCGAAGTCTGCAGCAGCGTCTATTCGCCCACGGACCTGATCTCGCCATATTCGACCCTGACCGGCGCCACTCCGGAATTGCGCTCCTCCGAGCACTTCTTCTTCAGCCTGTCGGACCCGCGCTGCCATGCGTTCCTCGAGCAGTGGCTCGGCGACGATCGCCTCCAACCCGAGGTCGGCAACAAGGCCCGCGAGTGGCTCGGCGGAAACGACCCGGCCGGCAGTGCGGCGGCCGCCGATAGCGGCGCCAGCGGCGCCGGCAGCCAGACCCGGACGCTGGCCGACTGGGACATCTCCCGCGACGCTCCCTACGTCGGGATCGAGATCCCTGGCGAGCCGGGGAAGTACTTCTACGTCTGGCTCGACGCGCCGATCGGCTACCTCGCCTCGCTGAAGGCCCACTGCGCCCGGCGCGAGCTCGATTTCGAAGCGTTCGTCGCGCCCGGTGCGACCAGCGAGCAGATTCACTTCATCGGCAAGGACATCATCTATTTCCACACGTTGTTCTGGCCGGCAATGCTGCGGTTCGCCGACTTCAAGGTCCCCGATCGCGTGTTCGTCCACGGCTTTCTCACGGTCTCGGGCGAGAAGATGTCGAAGTCGCGCGGCACCGGCCTGTCGCCGCTGCGTTACCTCGAGCTCGGGATGAACCCCGAGTGGCTGCGCTATTACATCGCCGCCAAGCTCAACGGCCGGATGGAGGACGTCGACTTCAACGCCGAGGACTTCGTCCTGCGCGTGAACAGCGATCTCATCGGCAAGTTCGTCAACATCGCCAGCCGCACGGCCGGGTTCATCGCCAAGCGCTTCGAGGGCCGGCTGGCCGAAGCCGATCCGGCGGCCGCTGCCGCCTTCGGCGCCGGCTGGTCCGGTAGCGACGCCGTGGCGACGCTTTATGAGCAGCGCGAATTCGGCAAGGCGATCCGCGAGATCATGGCCCTCGCCGATCGCGTCAACCGGTTCATCGATGCCGAGAAACCCTGGGACCTGGCCAGGCATCCCGACCAGTCGGAGCGGCTCCACCAGGTCTGCTCCGACGCGCTGCGCGCGTTTCACGATCTCTCGGTGATGCTGGCGCCCGTGCTCCCCGAAACGACTGCGCGAATCGGCCAGTTCCTCGGCGTCGACCTGTCGCGCTGGGATCGACTGGCCTCGCCTCTGGCCGCTGGACATCGGATCGGCGCCTATAGCCACCTGCTGCAACGGGTCGACCCGAAGCAGATGGACGCACTGTTCGGCCTCGAGCCCGCAGCGCGCGACGGCCGTGACGATGCCGACGGCGCCAGGGGCGCGCAGAAGCCGGCGGCGCCGGCATCGGTCGCGGTCGTAAACGCGACCACGGCGGCCGTCACCGCGCCGGCCAAGGAGCCGGGGGCCGACGGAGCGCGGACGACGGCGGCAATCACGATCGACGATTTCGCCCGGATCGATCTGCGCGTGGCGCGGATCGTCTCGGCCGAACGGGTCGACGGATCAAAGAAGCTGCTGCGGCTGCGCCTCGATCTGGGCCCGCTCGGCGAGCGCCAGGTCTTGTCCGGCGTCGCCGGTCACTTCGACCCGGCCGCGATCGTCGGGCGGCTGACGCTGGTCGTGGCCAACCTCGCACCGCGCAAGATGAAGTTCGGCGTCTCCGAGGGCATGATGCTGGTGGCGGGAGATGATGGCTCGGGTCTGCATTTCGTCGCGCCCGACAGCGACGCCCAGCCGGGGATGCGGATCACCTGACCGGGCGCGAAGAGCATCGGGCGGCTGAATCGAAGAGGCCGTCCCCCCGAGCGCCACTCAGCTGCCCATCCCGCGCCAATCCTGGTCGCGCGAGATGCGAACGACCTTGCCGCTGGCCTTGTCGAAGTGGGCGTTGAAGAACATCAGCTTGCTGTTGTCGACCTCGTAGCGCCAGCTCCAGACCTCCTCGTTCTTCAGCGCCAGCGGCGTGGTCTCGGTCTGCTTGCCCAGGATCCGGCGTACGTCGTCACGACTCATTCCGCTCTTGACCTTGGCGAAATTCGCTTCGTTCATCGCCTTCTCCATCGCCTTGTACTTGCCGTCGGGGCCGATGTAGACGAAGTAGGTCTCCGCACCCATCGGTGAGCGTGGGTATTCGAGCCGCCGACTGCCGTCGGGCTCCTCGGACACCAGTTCCGGCTTGCCCATGAAATTGCGGACATCGGCCTCGGTATGGATCCCGGGGACCAGCTTCTTCTCGGCGAAGTAGTCGCAGCCGGCGAGCACGACCAGGCCCAGCGGCAGCAGCGCAGCCACGAAACGCCGACCCAGGCGCTGCCAGGCGCCGGGGCGCCGCACCACTTCCGGGGCAGCGCGACCGCGGGCGTTGCCGGAAGGACCGCCGGGGACGCCACCGCCGGGAACGTCACCGCCGCGGACGTCACCGCCGCGGACGTCACCGCCGGGGCCTCCGGAAGTGTTTTCGGCAGCGTTGCACCAGGGGGCGCAGGTGCCGCGATTCATTGCCATCAACCGTCCCGGAAATCGAAGGATTCGAACGATTGTCTCACCGGGCCCGCGGAGCCCGACGGCTGGGTGGACCACTCCATTACAATCGCGGACAACGCAGTCCGACGGGATCCGGCCGACATGGCGCTCTACACGTCCGAGTTCACCCAGTTCCTGCAGAAGCTGCGGGCCGAGCGCCCCTATCTCGATTCCGATCAGCGCGAAGGCCGCGCGATCTGGTGGGACAAGGAGCCGATCGACATGGATCGGACGCGCCGAAACCTGCAATCGCGGATCGCCCAGCAGGCGTATCCGTACCAGCCGATGGACGACCCCGATCAGGCGCGCAACCTGCCGGCCAACGGCAAGGTCCGTCGTCCATGACGGCAACGGCCGGTTCATGACCCGCGGTCGCCGGTTGATGAACGCCGCGATTCGTTCATGACCGCGGCGGTCGTCAGGATCCCACAGGCAACCCCGGTTTCGCGCGAGAGCCTGCCCGTCAACGCCCCGGAAGCGGCTGGGCAGCTGACGGTTTTCGCCCGCATCCACGGCGAGCCACTGACCCGGCTGCCGACCGACCTGTACATCCCGCCCGACGCGCTCGAGGTCCTGCTCGAGGCGTTCGAGGGCCCCCTCGACCTGCTGCTCTACCTGATCCGGCGCCAGAACTTCGACATCCTCGACATCCCGATGGCCGAGGTCACGCGCCAGTACATCGCCTACGTCGACGAGATCCGCGGACGCAACCTGGAACTGGCCGCCGAGTACCTGCTGATGGCCGCGGTACTGATCGACATCAAGTCGCGGATGTTGCTGCCGGTCAGGCGGATCGATACCGACGAAGAGGTCGAGGACCCGCGCGCCGAACTCGCCCGCCGGCTGCTCGAGTACGAGCGGATCAAGATCGGTGCCGCCCGGATCGACGCTTTGCCGCAGGATGGCCGCGACTTCGTCCGCGCGCAGGTATTCATCGACCAGACCGCTGCCGTCGCCCTGCCCCAGGTCGTGACCGCCGACCTGCAGGCGGCCTGGGCCGACATCCTGCGCCGTGCACGGCTGGTCCAGCACCATCGGATCGAACGCGCGGAGTTGTCGGTCCGCGAGCACATGTCCGGGATCCTCCGGGCGCTCAAGGAGCGGCGCTTCGCGGAGTTCTCCGACCTGTTCGAGGTCGGGCACGGGCTGCCCGTGGTCGTGGTGACGTTCATTGCCATGCTCGAGCTGGCACGCGAGACCCTGGTGGAGGTCACGCAGGCCGCGCCGTACGCGCCGATCTACGTCCGGCTCTCCTACCGCCCCAGCTGACCGTCCGGCGGCACATCGACGCCCTGCCGCCTGTCGTCACGATGCCTGCGCTGGGCCCGATCGATCTGACGCCGCTGAACACGCTGCGCCTGCCGGCGTCGGCCAGGGTGGGGTGGCGTTTCGAGAACGTCGACGAACTCGAGGCGCTCGGTCGCTTCCTCGTCGACCGGGCCGCCGCCGATGGGGCCAGCGCCGCAGCGCCGATCGTGATCGGCGGCGGCAGCAACCTGCTGATCGCACGCGATCTCATCGAGCCGGTGATCATCGTCCGAACCCGCGGCCGACGGATCCTGCACGACGACGGCGAGCGCGTAGTGGTCGAGTTCGCCGGCGGCGAGCTCTGGGACGACGTCGTTCGCTGGACGCTGGACCAGGGCCTGTCCGGGCTCGAGAACCTTTCGCTGATTCCCGGGACTGCCGGCGCGGCACCGTGGCAGAACATCGGCGCCTATGGCGTCGAACTGTCCGAGTCCGTCGTTGCGGTCGACGCCTGGCACCTGCATGAGCACCGGCCGCGGACTTTCGACAACGGCGACTGCGCTTTCGGCTATCGCGACAGCGTCTTCAAACGCGTCGCCGTCGATACCTGGCTGATCGTCGCCGTGCGCCTGGCGCTGTCGCGCCGGCACGTGGCCCGGATCGAATACGGCGAGATCCGCACCGAGCTCGGCATCGCCGGCCAGTCGACGCCGGCCCCGGCCGCGGCGCCGCCATCGGCCCGTGCGATCGCCGATGCCGTGACCCGGATTCGGCGGCGCAAGCTGCCCGATCCGGCCGCGATCGGCAACGTCGGCAGTTTCTTCAAGAATCCGTTGATCGATGCCGAGCTCGCTGGCCGACTGCGAGCGACCGCCGCCGCGCGGTATCCGGCGTCAGCGCCACCCCCCCTGCACTCGGCCGGTGACCGTTTCAAGGCATCGGCGGCGTGGTTGATCGAAGCCTGTGGCTGGAAGGGCCACCGCGACGGCGATGCCGGTGTCAGTCCGGGCCACGCGCTGGTGCTGATCAATCATGGGCACGCCCGCGCCGACCAGGTGCTCGGCCTCGCCCGGCGGATCCAGGCTTCCGTGTTCGAGCGCTTCGGCATCGCGTTGGAACCCGAGCCGCGGATCATCGCCTGAGCGAATCGGGATCACGCCGGAACACCCACTGCCACTCGGTCGACGACGCCGGGACGAAACGGTAGCCTTCGGCGGCAAACTCCTTGAGCCGCTCCGGGTTCTGCAGCCGGTTCTCGATGGCATAGCGGGTCATCAGCCCGCGAGCACGTTTGGCCAGCACGCCGATGACCTTGTTCTGGCCGCCGCCCTGCTCCTCCTCGAAGACGATCTTGAGGATCGGTCCCTGCACTTCCGAGACGTCGACGGAACGGAAATAGTCGTCCGAGGCCAGGTTGACGAGCACCGGATACCGCCGACCGACCAGTTCGCGCGACAGCTGGCGGGCGAGCCGCGCGCCCCAGAACTCGTACAGATCCGCGCCGCGCGCGTTGGACAGCCGCGTGCTCATCTCGAGGCGGTGGGGCTGGATCAGGTCCAGCGGCCGAAGCAGGCCGTACAGGCCCGAGAGGATTCGGACATGATCCTGGGCGAAGCTGATCTGCAATTCGTTCAGCGATCGCGGCTCGATACCTTGATAGACCGCGCCGTTGAACGCGAACAGCGCCTGCTTGGCGTTGCGATGGGTGTATCGTGGTGAGAACCGCTGGTAGCGATCGACGTTCTCGCGCGCGAGCGGCGCGCTGATGGCCATCAGGGAAGCGACATCGTCGAGTGCGAGTTCGCGCAGCCGCCCGATCAATTCCATCGCGTCCTTGCGGAACTGGGGCAACTGATGCGTGGCCACCGGCGCTGGCGTCACGAAGTCGAGCGTCTTCGCGGGCGAAAGAACAATCAGCATGCGGCGGATTATAGGTTTTACCACAGCCCCCGGCGGCTGTCCGGACCGGGGATGACTCCGGCGAAGCCGGTGCTCGTCATCGACACCAATGTCTGGCTCGATCTGCTGGTCTTCGGCGACGGATCGGTCGAGCGGCTGCGTCAAGCGATCGCGGACGGGGCGGCCTGCCTCGCCAGCGACGCGATGCGAGACGAGTTGCAGGCGGTCTTGTCGAGGCCCCGGTTCGCGCTGGACGAGGCCAGCCGAGCGCGGGCGCTGGCCGCGTTCGACGCCAGCGTCCGTCGCGTCGCCGCGGCGCCCGACTGCCGGCTCGCCTGCAGCGACCCCGACGATCGAAAGTTCCTCGACGTGGCCATCGGCCATCGCGCGCACTGGCTGCTCTCGCGCGACAAGGCGCTGCTGCGGGCCCGGCGGCATGCGCTCGGACGATTCGATCTGCGGATCGGCGCGCCCCTCGACTTCTATAATTGGCTCGACAGTCCCCCAGCCGTCGCAGCCCGAAGCGGGTCGCACCCCTCGTCCGAGGTCCGATGATGGAAGCTCACGCGCTGTACACGATCGAACAACGGTCGCTCTGGACTGCGCACCCGTCGCCGATGGCAGGCCCGTTGCCCGCGATTCGCCGGCTTGCCCGGACGGGCACGGCCCTGATCGTCGCGTTGCTCGCCGTGCTCACCGTGCTCGCCGGTTGCGCGACTGGCCCGCCGCCGAATCTCAAGGCACCAGAACTGACGATCGCGGACCTCTCGCTGGCCGGGCTGAGGTTCGAGACGCTCCGGTTCGAGGTCCTGCTCGAGGCGCGAAACCCCAATGCCGAGGACCTTCCGTTGTCGGACGTCAGGCTCGACCTCTCGTTGATGGGGATCGCGCTCGGAAGTGGCACCCTACCGACCGATCGGCTGCTGCTGGCGGGCGCCACCGCCACGCGGGTGCCGGTGACCTTCGCCATTCCCACTGCGCGACTGCTCGACGTCGGCTTCA
>JBEVJQ010000242.1:0-7698 GCA_040510055.1 Burkholderiaceae bacterium
ATGCTTGCACGGTGTCTCGACGGTACACCGGATACAATCGGTGTCAAAGGCCTTGAATCGAAAGGCTTTTCCGGATGCCATCGATTCCGCCCTTGGCCACCAGTCGCGCAGGTCCCGGGCCCAACGTGTCCATATCCTCGTCGCCGGTCGTGAATTGCACCGGGCTCGCTCGGCTATAGCCCGGGTAGCCACGAACGCCAGCAGCGGATCCCGTTAATGGCCCACTGTGAACTCGGCCTGCATCTGCTCGCCGGCCAGTGAGAAGGGGGCACGATGATCCGTCCTGCACTCGCGTGGCTGCTCGGCACCCTGTTGATTCCCTCCAGCGCACTCGCTCAAGTTTGCAGTGCGGATCCGGTGGCAATGCAGATCCTTGGTTCTGGCGGACCAGCAATCAACCGCGATCGTGCCTCAACAAGCTATCTGCTCTGGATCGGCCCGCAGGCTCGGATTCTCGTCGACATCGGGGGAGGGGCCTTCCTTCGATATGGCCAGGCCCAGGCCAAGCTGAGTGACCTCTCGCTGATTGCGCTCAGCCATTTTCATCCCGACCACGTTTCGGACCTCCCTGCGCTCCTATGGCTGAGCTCGTTTACTCGCAAGGATCGGTTGCCCATCGCTGGTCCGTCCGGGAACGACCTCATGCCGGGTCTGCCGACGTTCCTTAGCCGACTCTTTGACGAGAGAAGCGGAGCGTTTCAAGTACTCGGAACAGCGCTTGGCGCTTCGCCGATGCCAGGCGTCGGGGCTGCCGTTCCTCTGGATGTCAGCGTGGTAGACGTGGCAAGCGCAGAGCCGTCGAAGGTCTTCGACCGAGACGGAATCACCGTGACCGCTTTGGGAATTCCGCACGGCCGGATTCCGACACTGGCATATCGCGTCCAAACGCGCAATCTCACCATCGTGTTCAGCTCGGACCAGAACGGAACCGATCCCAAGTTCATCGACTTTGCGCGCGGGGCGAACATGCTGGTCATGCACCTTGCCATCGCTGCCGGTGCATCCACTCTGCTCCATGCTTCGCCGGCAGAAGTGGGTCGTGTCGCCCAAGAGGCCGGCGTCGGGCGTCTCGTTCTGAGTCACATGGGTCAGTTCGACCTCGATGCGGCCGTCGCAGACGTAAGGAAGTCTTACTCCGGAGCATTGACGATCGGCGCTGACCTGCAGTGCACTCAACTGCAGTGAACGCCGTCTTCCTCAATCGGTGAGCGGCGCTTCCATAAACGCCGCCAGAAATCACGGCCCCGCTGAACCAAAGCAGGTACGCGGCTCACCCCCGCGTCTCCGGGCCCCCTGACGCGCTATCCATCGGCGGTCAGCGTGAGCAGGATGTCGGCATACCAGGCGCAGTTGAGCCCGAGCGACTCGTCGAGCTGCAGGTCGCGGCTGCCCATATCCATCCGCGCGGAGTGCACGCCGAGCAGTTTCCACGGCAGTCGCTGATCCCCGGCTGAATCGCGCATCACGACCGGTGCCCCGCTGGTACCGCGGTGGGTTCTCGCATCGGTCAGGAAGAAGCCCTGACCCTGGAAGCGCAGGCCGAAGGACGAAGCGATCACCGCATGGCGGACCACGGGCAAGTGGTGCAACCCGTCATGAAATCCGAGCGGGAATCCCACGACGAGCAGCGAGGTACCGACTTCGACCTCCCGCAACGCACGCTGCAGATGCGCCGGCGTGAAGCAGCGCAGTGCCACCGTGGTCGGCATGGCCGCGCGTTCGAGTTCGATGACCGCGACGTCGATTTCGCCGCCTGCGTCGCTGCCCTGGCGCCAGATGCTCTGACCGTCGCGGTACAGCAGCACCGACAGCACGGCCGAACGCGTGAGGTTGTCCGCGTCGGTGTGGAGCTCGATCTCGACCCGGTCCGGAAAGTGGTGGCTCGGCTTGTCGATCATGACGTGCCGGCTGGTGACGAAGAACAGGCGTTCGTCGCGCTCGAAGAAGAAGCCGCTCGCCGCCGTGAGCTGCCGGCCGCCGTCGAATGTGCTGACCCGGGCCGTGGTCAGCAGCAGCGGCTCGATCATTTCAATGGCTTTCTCCAGCGATCACGGCAACCTGCTCATGGTAGCCGAGCGGTATCGGAGTCCGTCGGGCAGACCCCGGAGTCCGTAGGCGGAGGCCCGGGGGTCGGTCTTGCCAGAGGCACTCGGCTTCTGCTCCGCGCCCGGCATCGCGACAGAACTGGCTCGTCTATTCGACAGAAGTCGGTTGGTCTGTACGTTAGCGCACAGAACTGTCCGCGAGGTCCGTCTACGCTGCTCCCTGCCGGGCGGTGCTTGGCGCATTGTGAAATCCACCGGAGAAACTGGGGCGAAAGACATGTCGACGTTGCCCGCAGGCGCGGCCCTGCAGGTCATTCCAATCCCATGCTGACCGGCCCCTTCGGCCCTCGCATTGTCGTGTGCGTTGGCATCACCGGGCCCTGTCGTCGCGCGCCCTTGACCACGAGCCCGGTCAGCGACCGCGGGCGCGGAGTCTATGAGAACGAGGAGCGCCCAACGTGAACGGTCAGCGGAGGCCAATCGATTGCGGACCAGGTGAAGGGTCCGCGGCGCGGCTTCTCCAGTGGCCGCGGATCGGGCAGCAGGCCGATGCCTCGGAGATCGCCGACGCGATGGTCGGGACATGGCAGGAGATCGTCGCTCGTCTGACGCCGATCATCGGCCGGCGCGGGATGGCAGCGCTCTATAACCGCTGCCTCGGCCTGAGCGCCGCGGCTCACCCCTGGTTGGCGAACGCTCACGATAGCTCGCTCGCGAACCTGGATCTTGCTGCACTAAGATCGGTGCTCGCGCAGCTAAGCCGAACCGACGCTGCAATCGGCGCCAGCAGCCTGGTACAGACATTCACGAAGTTGCTGACCGATCTGATCGGCTCCTCGCTGACCGCTCGACTGCTGGAGTCGGGGTCGCCGGATGCGCCCGCCGTGAAGCGACTCTCCGATCGGAGCAACCCTTCGGGACATTCGGGCGTTCGCGAACTCACCCGAGTACAGGCGCAGATTCGCCAGGCGCGAGTGGTCCTGGCCGGGTTGCAGCACGACTTGCTGCTGGCCCAGAACCTTCTGAACTCCAGCCAGGGCTCCCTGCTGCTGGAGGCCAACGAGGAATTGGTGCAGGCGGCGCTGCGCGCCCGGTCCGACGCCGAGACGGCCACGCAGGCGCTGAACGAAGTCTCTCGCACGGCCGGGATCGACGTCGTGACGGAGTTGCCCAATCGGGTGCTGCTGCTCGACCGCTTCGCGCACGCGATCGCAGAGGCCAAGCGCCACCGCGCGCGCCTGGCCATGCTGTTCCTGGACCTGGACGACTTCAAGCAGATCAACGACCGGCTCGGCCACGCGGTCGGCGATCAGGCGCTCAGGCACGCAGCGCAGTGCCTCGTCTCTGCGGTCCGCGAGTCGGACACGGTCAGTCGCCATGGTGGCGACGAGTTCGTGATCCTGGTCGCCGAGATGGCTCTGCCGGCCGATGCGGTGCGCGTCGCCAACGAGGTGATCGCGGCCCTCGATACCCCCTGGCGGGTCGGCAATCATGTGCTTCGTATGAGGGCGAGCATTGGCATCAGCATCTACCCCGACGACGGCGAGGACGCCGCCACGCTTCTCGAGCGGGCGGACGCCGCCATGTACCGAGCCAAACGCCACGGACGCGCCGGTTTCGTTTTCTACGGCTCCGCGCCCTCGGCCGAGCCCACTCCGGACATTCCGGCACCCCGGTCGCCGCTATACCCCGTCAACGGCGCCGCGGGGACTGCGCCGGTCCCGATCAACGACGGCGGTCCGGCGCGACGGTCGACCTCGGTGCTGACGGTGCTGACGGCGACGACACCTCCGCGGCGGTAGCCGCAAAATCGTGACCGCCGGCCCGGTGGCGTCGGCATGCGTTGCAGCGCCCACTACCGATCCACCGCGGTCGCGACCATCCGCCGCGGTCGCGACGATCCAACCGCGGTCGCGACGATCCAACCGCGGTCGCGCGATCCACCGTGATGACGGCGATCCGCCGCGCTCACGCGAGTAACCAGCCCTCGAGCAGGCGAAGCGTCGCCTCGGGTGCTTCGTACTGGACCCAGTGGCCAGCGCCGGGGACGACGTACCAGTCGCGGTTCGACCGACCGTCAGCCAGCTTGGCTCCAGCCCGGTCCGGATCCGCAGCGGTCACGTCCTGTCCGCCCCAGATCATCCGCACCGGACCCCGATAGGGCACGAGTTCCCGGGCGAGGTCGACGCCGACCGACATCTGCTTGCTGCGGTAGCGAGTTCGGCGCGACGCCTGCTCGTGGGCCAGCAACGCCAGCTCGTCGGCCGTGCCTGGATCGTGCAGCATGAACGTAACGAGGTTCAGGCGCAGCGCAGCGCGCGACGCTTCGCGATCGCCCAGCCGCCAGTTGACCAGCGGCGCCATCGGTCGGCGAGCGGTCTGATGGCCGGCGCTGCCAAGCAATGCCAGGCGGCGGACGGCGAGCCCGCTGGCCGCGAGTTGGCCGCTGACGAGCCCGCCGAACGAGAATCCGACGAGGCCGACCGGCGTCTCGCGGCCCAGCAACTGGTCCCAGGTCGCGGCCACGGTCTCGACCAACCGACGCTGGCGATCGGGATCGTGTGGACGGACCGGCAGGTCATCGGAATCGCCATAGCCGGGCAGGTCCGGCGCCCAGACTGCAAAGCGGGCGGCCAGTGGTTCGATGACGCGGATCCAGTGCAGCCAGCTGCCGTGACCGCCGTGGATCAGCACTAGCGGCGGGCCGCCGCCCCAGCGGCGCCAGTGAACCAGCTGCCCGTCGTGCGCGGGTTCGTAGTGGTCGGCATTGGCGTCGAGCCGGCCGACCTCCGCTTCGGCCCGGCCCGTCGCCGCCGGCGCAGGCGGCGCCCGTTCACTATTCATCGGCGGCGCCGCCCAGGTAGGTGGCCCGGACGCGCGGATCGACGGCGAGCTCGGCCGATGGCCCGGACAGCGCCATCTCGCCGGTCTCGAGTACGTAGCCGTAGTCCGAGCTCTCGAGCGCCGCGCGCGCGTTCTGCTCGACCAGCAGGATCGCGACGCCGTCGTCACGCAAGCCGCGCACGATCGCGAGGATCTCCTGCACTATCAGTGGCGCCAGGCCGAGGCTGGGCTCGTCGAGCATCAGCAGCCGCGGCCGCGACATCAACGCGCGGCCGAGCGAGAGCATCTGGCGCTCACCGCCCGACAGCGTGTCGGCGCGCTGCGCACGACGCTCGGCCAGCCGTGGAAAGCGAGCGTAGACGGCGTCGAGCTGGCGCTGCAGCGCCGCGCGGTCGCGGCGCCTGACGTAGGCCCCGAGCATCAGGTTGTCGAGCACGCAGAGTTCGCCGAACAGCTCGCGCTTCTCGGGGACCAGGCAGAGCCCGCGCTCGACCCGCGCCTCGACGTCGATGCCAGCGAGCGACTCGCCGTCGAACTTCAGCGTTCCCTTCGACGGCAACAGGCCCATCGCGGCAGCGAGCAGCGTGGTCTTGCCGGCGCCATTCGGACCGATCCCCGTGACGATCTGTCCCGGCAGCAGCGCGAGCGAGACGCCGCGAACGGCATCGACCTGGCCGTAGGAGACGTGCAGGTCGCCGACCTCGAGCATCGCGGTCGTCACGCGCGCGCCGCCGGCGGGGCACCGTTCGCCGGCCGGGCCTCCGCACGTCCCGTGCCGGTCACGTCGGTCGCATGGACGACCAGCGCCGGGACCGGCTCGACCGCGCTGCCGAGGTAGGCCGCCTGCACCCGCGCATCGGCGCGGACCGCGGCCGGCTCGCCCTCGACCAGTTTCGAGCCGAAGCTCATCACCACCAGCCGGTCGACGAGCTTCATGACGAAGTCCATGTCGTGCTCCACGATCAGGATGGTGACACCTTCGCCGCGCAGCTTGCGCAGCAGGGCGCCGAGCGCGAGCTTCTCGTTCCGGCGCAGGCCCGCGGCTGGCTCGTCGAGCACGAGCAGCACGGGGTCGGCAGCCAGCGCCCGCGCGATCTCGAGAATCCGCTGGGTACCCAGCGGCAGCGCGCCGGCCCGTTCCCCGGCCCGTCCGCCCAGGCCGATCCGCTCGAGCTGGCGCTGGGCTTCCATCAGGATCCGGGCCTCCTCGCCCCGGTCCAGCCGCAGGCCCGAGCGCACCATGCCGGCGCCGGCACGGGCATGCGCGCCGAGTGCGACGTTGTCGAGCAGGCTCATCTGCGGCCGCAGCTTGACGTGCTGGAATGTCCGCGCCATCCCGCTGCGGGCGATCAGCCGTTGCGCCATGCCGGTGACCTCGCGGCCCTGGAACTCGACGCGCCCGGCCGTCATCGGCAGCGTCCCCGTCAGCAGGTCGAACATCGTCGACTTTCCGGCACCGTTGGGGCCGATCAGCCCGACGATCTCCCCGGCACGAACCTCGAAGCTCACGTCGTTGACGGCGACCAAACCGCCGAAGCGCCTGACCGCGCCATGTACGGCGAGCAGCGGCGCGCCCCGGGTCGGGAGCGTCCGGCGGGCGAGCGGCTCGACGGTGCCGGTCGCGGGCAACGGTACCGGTCGCGCGAACCGCCCCCGGGTGAACCTCCCGACGAAGCCCATCAGGCCGCCGCGCGCGTAGTGCAGCAACAGGATGAACAAGACCGCGAACGCCACAGCCTCGAGTCGGCCGCCACGCGCCGTCAGCAGCGCCAGCACGTCCTGGAGCACGTCCTTCAGCACCAGCACCAGCGCCGAGCCGACCAGTGCGCCGGCCAGGTGGCCGAGCCCGCCGGCCACGGCCATCAGCAGGTATTCGATGCTCGCGCGCACGTCGAACGGCGACGGGCTCACGAACCGGTTCATGTGGGCATAGAGCCAGCCGGCAAGACCTGCAAACAACGCGGCCATGACGAACAGTTTGAGCCGGACCCGGAATGCGTCGGCGCCCACGCTGGCGAGCAGCGTGCTGCCGCCGCGTAGTGCGCGGATCGCGCGGCCCGATCGCGACTGCAGCACGTTGTGGCTGAACAGGATCGCCAGCCCGACCAGCACCCAGATCAGGTAGTAGATCGCACGCGCATCGAGCAGCGACCAGCCGCCGATCTGCAGCGCCGGGATGTTCGACAGCCCGGTATGCCGCCCGAGCCCGTCGACGTTGCCGAACAGCAGCGCGATCGACAGCCCCCAGGCGATGGTCGACAGCGGCAGGAAGTGTCCGCCCAGTCGCAGCGTGAGCAGCCCGATCACCAGGGCCGCAACGCCGGTGAGCAGCAGCGCGAAGACGAGCCCGAGCCACGGCGACTGGCCGTGCACGGTCGTGAGCCAGGCGGTGCCGTAGGCCGCGATGCCGACGAAGGCCGCCTGGCCGAACGACGTGGCGCCGCCCACGCCGGTCAGCAACACCAGTCCGAGCGCGACCAGTGCGCCGATGCCGATGTCGTTGAGCAGCGAGACGCCGAAGTTGCCGACCGCGAGCGGCGCCAGCGCGAATGCCACGATCAGGAGCCCGAGCAGGATCGCCCCGCTGCGGGTCACTGGTCGATCTCCTCGACCTCTTCCTCGGTGTGCTGCGCCAGCGCCGAGCGCAGCATCAGTACCGGGATCAAAAGACTGAAAACGATCCCGTCCTTCAGCGCCCCGCTCCAGAACGAGCCGAAGCTCTCGACGACGCCGACGGCGAGCGCGCCGACGGCGGTCAGCGGATAGCTGACCAGGCCGCCGATGATTGCGGCCACGAAAGCCTTGAGTC
>JBEVJQ010000243.1:0-2523 GCA_040510055.1 Burkholderiaceae bacterium
CTCCGGTCGACGGCGTCTACCTCGACCTGCACGGGGCGATGGTGACCGAGCACCACGACGACGGCGAAGGTGAACTGATCGCCCGCGTGCGCCGCGTCGTCGGACCACGCGTGCCGGTAGTTGCCAGCCTCGACCTGCATGCCAACGTCACGCGGCGGATGGTCGCCGAGAGCGACGCGCTGTCGATCTACCGGACCTATCCACACACCGACATGGCGGCCACCGGCGCGCGCGCCGCGGCGCTGCTCGATGCGATGGTACGCACCGGCGAACGTCCGTCGAAGGCGTTTCGGCAGCTGGATTTCCTGACCGGAATCCCATCGCAGAGCACGTTCATCGAGCCGGGGGCGCGGCTGTTCGAACTGCTGGCCGCGATCGAAGCGCGAACTGGCATCGCGTTGTCGTTCGCGCCGGGTTTCCCGATGGCCGACTTCGACGAGTGCGGGATGTCCGTGGTCGGCTACGGCCCCGATCCGGCGCGGACCCGGGCCGCCGTCGACGAACTGGCCCGTGCCGTCGACGAAGCCGAACCGGACTTCGCGCTCGAACTGCTGAGCGCCGACGATGGCGTCCAGTACGCGATGCGTGTCGGTTGCCCGGGTCGCCCCGTTGTCCTCGCCGACACCCAGGACAACCCCGGGGCCGGCGGCAACGGCGATACCACCGGCCTGCTCGCCGCCCTGTTGCGCCATCGCGCCCGCGACGCCCTGCTGGGGCTGCTGATCGACCCGGGATCGGCCGCTCGGGCGCACCAGGCAGCGCCGGGCGCAGCGATCGAGTTCGCGCTGGGTGAGATCTCCGGCGCCGGTCGTCGTCCGCTCACCGGACGCTTCATCGTCGAGCGCCTCGGCGATGGCCACTTCACCTGCACCGGACCGATGTTTCGCGGGTTCCGCATGAACCTGGGGCCGATGGCACTACTGCGCCAGGACGGCGTCCGCGTGGTGCTGGCCTCGCGAAAATGCCAGGCGGCAGACCGTGAGATGTTCCGTCATCTCGGCATCGAACCTGCTACGCAAGCAATCGTGGCGCTGAAGAGCTCGGTCCACTTTCGCGCGGATTTCCAACCGATTGCCGCCGCGGTGCGCGTCGTGCGCTCGCCGGGGCCGGCGCTGGCCGACCCGGCCGATTTTCCCTGGACGCGGCTGCGGGCGGGGATCCGGCTTGGGCCCCTCGGGCCGGCATTCGTCGGGCCTTGGCATTCGCCAAGGGCGGGCGCTGAGGGCGCCGACCGGGTCGAGTAAGCAGGTTCGCCGCGTGAAAACCGCGTGCGGAGCGGTAGCTAGTCGACCGGCTTTCTTGCCTGCAGCGTATAGCTGAGCGGGAGGCGGTCGCGGCGCTCGATCAATCGATACTCTCCGTCGTCGCAAAGAAGCATGCTGCCCGGCATCGCGCACCACGGAATGCAGTCGTGCTCGACGAACCCGGTTATGCGAAGCCCGGACTGCAGCAGCGCACCCAGTATTTGCCCCAGGCCATGGTTCCAGTTCGCCGCCCCGGTCAGCGGCAGCGCCTTCTCGGTTTCGAGATACGTCTTGTCGCTGTACTCGACGACCGGCTGCGCGCGCTCGAAGTACGAATCGGCGAGGACGAGCAATCCATCCCGGCGCTGGTAGTCCAGTGCCCACAGCACGGGGTGTCCCTCGCGAACGAACAACCGGCCGCCCGGGGCGAGCAATTCGGCTACGGTCGATCCCCAGGCGGCGACGTCGGGTAGCCAGCACAGCGCGCCGATACCGGTGTAAACGAGGTCGAATCGGCCGGCGCCGAACACGGCCACGGCTTCGTATGCGTTCGCGAGACGGTAGTCGATGTCGACACCGGTGGCCGCGGCGAGCGCACATGCCTGCTGCAGCGAAGCAGCGGAGAAATCGAGCCCGCTCATCCGGGCCCCGAGACGATGCAGCGACAGCGTATCCGTACCAATATGACACTGCAGGTGCAGCCCACGCAGCCCGGTGATGTCACCGAGCCGCTCGCGGTCGAAACGCACCACTTCCGAGAGATGCGCGGGGTCGGACTTGTATCGATCCACGCCATAAAGTTCCGCATGGGGCCCGGCCCGCGAGTCCCAGTGGGCGAGGTTCATCGCGTAGTAGTCTTCGAGCGACGGCGGCGGTCGATCTGGCAGCACCATGACGAGGGCTGGAAAGCTGAGTGCACCGCGTTCATGCTACGCGCCGCTGACCAACTACGCGACTGTTGGCTCGCCCGGATCGGGCCGGATCGCACCGGCCGCAGCGGCCGCCGCGGACGTATTCTCCCGGGAGCATGTCGGGCGTGGCGATCGGGCACGGATGTCGCGATAGGCCACGCCCGTGGCTCCGGCGCCACTTTTTCGAGCACCACGGAGGGTCGACAGCGGGCCGACCTTGCAGCCCGCGGCGTTGGCCGGGACGCGGGGTGCGAGTTCGTGCAATCAATCGTCGGCTGCACGCACGCCCGCAGGATCTCGTTGGCCCTTGGCGCAGCGATCGTCAACACGTCCTCGATCCGGCTTTGACCGCCGAGCAAAACGACTTT
>JBEVJQ010000244.1:0-2829 GCA_040510055.1 Burkholderiaceae bacterium
TCGCAGCGACCACGATCGCATCTTCCGCGATCACCTTGGACGCGTATCCGACTTCGGCACGGCCCGCTGTCCCGACCATCATGTCGATCTCGCCGGCATGGAGCAGCGGCCGCAGCGCGTCGACGAGCCCGACCACCGTACGCAGCGTGACGTCGGGTGCGTCATGCAGCAGCTGCCTGGCCACTGAAGGCAATATGAACTGTGCCGCCGTCGGCACGATGCCGATGCGGATGTGCCCCGCGGCACCCTCGGCGATGGCGCCGATCTCGCGCTTGGCGTCCTCGACGTCGAAACGCATGCGCTGGGCCCAGCGCTGCAACACCGTCCCGGCAGCTGTGAGGCGGATTCCGCGGCCCGCCTTCTCGAACAGGGCAACGCCGCAGTCTTCCTCGAGCCGCCTCACGCAGCTCGTGAGGGCCGGCTGCGTGCGATGCAGCCGCGCCGACGCGCGTCCTACGTGCTGCAGCTCGGCAAGGGTCTCGAAGTAACGGAGATCGCGCAGGTCCATAGCAAAAGTTACTTTGATGTTTCGCTAGAAACTATGGATTGGACTGTAATGGTTCCTGCGCGGATACTCAATGCTGAAGACAGACCCGGCGACATGGATCCGGGCACGAAATCTTCACTCAAGCCAACGGAGACCACATGCTCGCTTCCCGACGACTCCTTCTAGCCCTTGCGACCACCACGTTCTGCACGGGTGCCTTCGCCCAAGCGTGGCCGGCCAGGCCCATCCGCCTGGTCGTGCCGTTTCCCCCCGGCGGCGGCACCGACATCATTGCCCGGTCGACGAGCCAGGCGGTCGCGGCGGCCACCGGCTGGACCTTCGTCGTCGACAACAAGCCGGGCGCCGGCGGCAATCTGGGGGTGGACGCGATCGCCAAATCGAAGCCCGATGGCTACACGATCGTTATCGGCCAGACCAGCAACCTGGCGATCAACCCGACGTTGTACGCAAAGATGCCGTACGACTCGCAGAAGGATCTGGCGCCGATCGTACTTCTGGCCAACGCGCCGCTGGTGATGGTGACGGGCGCGGATTCGCCTCTCAAGACGGTGGCCGACGCCGTGAGTGCAGCCAAGGCGAAACCCGCCGCGCTGAACTTTGCGTCGCCTGGCAACGGGACCGTTGCCCACCTGACGAGCGAGATGTTCCAGAAGGCGGCCGGTGTGAAGACCCAGCATGTGCCTTACAAGGGCGCCGCGCAGGCGCTGACGGACGTGGTCAGCGGCACCGTCGATCTCTACATGTCCTCGGTGCCGACGTTGATCGGCCAGATCAAGCAGGGCAAGCTGCGCCCGCTCGCCGTGACGTCGGCCAAGCGTGTCGACGACCTGCCCAACGTACCGACGATCGACGAGTCGGGTTACAAGGGCTTCGAGGCCGTCACCTGGTTCGGCCTGGTGGCAGCGGCCGGGACCCCGAAAGAGGTGATCGCGAAGCTCAACGCCGAGTTCAACAAGGCGCTGCAACAGGAGTCGCTCCGCAAGAAGCTCGGCGACGAAGGCGCGGAGGCCGCCGGCGGCACGCCGGAGCAGTTCGGCGCGCTGATCAAGGACGAGGTCCCGCGCTGGGGCAAGGTCATCAAGGAATCCGGCGCAAAGGTCGATTGACCGATCGGTCGACGCCGGGGCGAATCGCCCGATCGCGCAGGGGCCGAATGGCCCCTCTCCGTAAGGAATCCCCAGGACACTTTCCATGAGTCAAGCTGCTGCATTGCCCGACGTGATCCGCGGAATCGAGCGTGTCGATCCAGGCGCTGCGCGCCGCCGACGTGCTCAGGCGAGGGGAGACGGCGTGAGCGCCATCAAGATCGGCGCCGCCGTGTCGGCGGCGACACTGCTGCTCGCGGCAGTGCCCGCCCACGGCCAGGAGTACCCCACCAGGCCCGTCCGTCTCGTCGTCGGCTTCGCCGTCGGGGGACCGACGGACCTGGTTGCGCGGGCCTTCGCCGACTTCGCGGGGCGCGCCGTGAAGCAGCCCTTCGTCGTCGACAACAAGCCGGGCGCCAACACCATCCTGGCGGCCCAGACCGTCGCCGATGCCGCCGCCGATGGCTACACGCTGCTGTTCGGCGCGACCAATCACACGATGATCCCCGCCCTCTACAGCAAGCGCGTCAAGTTCGATGCCGTCGGCTCGTTTCGCCCGATCTGCAGTGTCGCCTCGAGCGCCACGGCACTGGTGGTCGGTCCGACCGCAACGACCCGGTCGTTACAGGCGTTCCTCGATGGCGCCCGCAAGACGCCCGGCAAGGTGACAGTGGGCAGTCCCGGGGTCGGGAGTTCGGGGCACTTCGCGGCCGAGATGTTCTCGCGCGCCGCATCGATCACGCTCAACCACATCCCCTACAAGGGCGCCGCGCCCGTCGTGACCGACCTGATGGGTGGACAGGTCGATAGCTCGTTCGCCACGCTGGGTTCGGTCCTGCCGCAGCTGCGCACCGGCAAGCTGACCGCACTGGCCGTGGCTTCGCCGAAGCGCTCGAGCTTCCTGCCGGACGTGCCGACATTCGCCGAGGCCGGCGGCGGCGACTTTTCGGCCGATGCCTGGTATGGCGTGCTGGCCCCGAACGGAGTTCCACCCACCGTCGCGACCACGCTGGAGCGCCTCGCAAGGGACTTCGCGAAGAGCGACGACGCGGCACGCAAGCTCGGCGAGCTGGGCATGGAGACCGAGTCCGTCTGTGGCGACGAATTCGGGACGCGGATGCGCAAGGAAGTCTCGGCCTACAGCCGAATCGCTCAGGACCTCGGCATCCAGGCCGAGTGAGCTCGATACTACGAAACGCGAACAGGAGACCCCATGAACCTTTCCCGACGAACCCT
>JBEVJQ010000245.1:0-15390 GCA_040510055.1 Burkholderiaceae bacterium
CGTCTGTCGCCGACGGACTCGACCCCGGCGTCCTCGACCGGCTCGCCGATTGCGCCCGGCTGTGGCGTGACGGCGGCGAGCCGGCGGGTCTGCCCAAGGTGGAACCGGATCGGCCGCCGCAGCCCGCGCCACGCGACGTGTTCTTCCTGTTCATCAGGGGCGCGAAGGAGAAGGCGCCGGCGGCGGCGATGGCGCTGCGGCAGCGCGTCGGCTGAGCGCGAGCGTTCGGCGACCGCGGGTTCGGTTGACCAGTGGGCCGCGCGCCGCGACCCGCGTCCGTCCCAGAGGTGGCCGTTGGCGACGAGCGCGGCACGAGAACCGGGCCGCTCGACAGCGCGGATCCGCTCATCCGAGCGCCATCTCCGGATCGAGCGGATAGATCGGCCTCTGGACGCGAGCGAACGGGAACTGGCCATAGTCGGAACTGCAGACACCGGGGCCGGCGCACATCAGGATCGTCTTCGCGATCGGCTGGAAGCCGGCGCGGAAGTGCTGCCGCGACCAGAGGACGATGTAGCGGGCGCGCAGCGGGTCGACGCCGCAATGGGTGAACACGCCGAGATCGAAGGGTTCGCAGCGCTGCTCGGCGACGACCAGCTGCAGCGGGCCGGTGTCGAGCACCGCGGTGCGGCCGCAACTGACCGCAACGCCCGTCATCATCGGTCCGGTCACCGTGAAGCTGCCGTCGGTGATGGCGCGGACGGTCCCGGTCAGCTCGAGCGGCACCGCCTCGCGGCCGATCGACGGCATGGCGACGCGACCGCCAAACGAACGCGTTATCCGTGCGCCGACGCCGGCCTCGATCATCGCGGCGACGCTCGCGGGATCGCAAATCGGACCGGCGACGATCCCCGACAGCCCCTGGCGCAACGCCTCGGCGACGGTCTCCATCGTGTCGGCCGAACCACCCGAAGCGGTGTTGTTGCCGTGGTCGGCGAGCACGACGGGATGCTCGGTGAGCGCCGCCGCCCGGGAGATGGTGTCGGCCAGCGGTTCGCTGCGAAAGACGAACTCGGCTCGTCGCTCCCAGGCAACCGCCGCCAGTTCAGCGCAGCAGGCCGCGGCGCGATCGCTCGCGGCACGATCGGCCTCGTCGCCCACGACGACCACCGACAGTCCCGCCCAGGGAATGTCGGCGAGGGGGAAACCGCCGAATACCGAGGCATTGAGGACCGCGCGATCGGTCTCCATCGCGATCGCCCGGTCCATGATCGTCTTCATCGGTTCGAACATCGGCGAGTGCTGATTCATGTGGGTCAGCATCGGCAGCCAGCGGTGCCAGATCCGCGGACGCACCCTGCCCTCGAGCAGCGCCATCAGCGTCCGCGCGGCGCGGGTTCCGGTCAGCGCCATGTCGACGTGCGGATAGGTCCGGTAGCCGGTGATGATGTCGGCGCGCTCGATCAGCGCCGGGCTCAGGTTGCCGTGGAAGTCGAGCGCGACTGCGATCGGTATGTCGGGGGCGATCTCCCGGATCCGGCGCAGCAGCTCGGCTTCTCCGTCATCGAATCCCTCGGCCACCATCGCGCCGTGCAGATCGAGCATCACCGCATCGCAGCCCCGGCCGATGGCCGTGACGATTGCGTCGCACATCGCATCGAACGAGACCCGGTCGGTAGGTGCGCTGGGCGAGGCATTGGCATAGAGCGGGACATCGACCTCGGCGCCGGCTTTGGCGGCTGCCTGCAGGAACGCGGCGAACGCGATGTTGGTGCCGGCAAACGCGTCGATCGCGGCCTGGCCGGTCAGCATCGGCGAGCCGTCGGCTGCGGACAGCGGGTCGCGCGCGGCGGGCGAGAAGAACGCCGCGAGCGGCGTTGCCACCGGCGAGAAGGTATTGGTCTCGTGCAGCATTCCGGCGATCACGAAGCGGCGCGTCATCGGGTTCTCCGTTCGATTCCCCGCACTGTACCCCGCCGCCACTGCGATGGCGGGCCGCGGCGCGATGGCCGATGGTGCGGGCCGGTGGCACAATCGATCGCGCCCCGCACGACGCCGGCCGCGGAGGAGACAAGCCATCGACACGACCGTCAACGGCGCAACCGCCGCCCAGCAAGCCGCCGCCCAGCAAGTCGCCGCCCAGCAAGCCGCCGCCCGACAATCCGCCGGACAGCAAGCCGCCGGACAGCCATTGGGCAAGCCGCCGCGGATGAACGGCGTGGTCTGCCACGCCCCGATGGACTACCGGCTCGAGCAACTGGACTCGCCGAAGGCAGGGCCCGATGAACTGGTCATCCGGATCGGCGCCTGCGGCATCTGCGCGAGCGACTGCAAGTGCCGTTCCGGCGCCGCGATGTTCTGGGGCGGTGGGGGCCAGCCGGCGTGGGTCAAGGCGCCGGTGATCGCCGGCCACGAATTCTTCGGCCGCGTGGTCGAGGCCGGCCCCGGAGCCGAGCAGCACTTCGGCGTCGCGATCGGCGACCGCGTGATCGCCGAGCAGATCGTTCCCTGCGACCGCTGCCGCTATTGCCGCGACGGCCACTACTGGATGTGCGAGGTCCACAACATCTTTGGCTTCCAGCGCGTGGTCGCCGACGGCGGGATGGCCGACTTCATGCGTCTGCCGCGGACCTCGCGCGTGCACAAGGTACCCGAGAGCCTGTCGCTCGATGACGCGGCGATGATCGAGCCGATGGCCTGCGCGATCCACGCGGTCAACCGCGCCGACATCCAGCTCGACGATGTCGTCGTGATCGCCGGTGCCGGACCGCTGGGGTTGTCGATGGTCCAGGTCGCGCACCTGAAGACGCCGAAGAAGCTGGTGGTGATCGACCTCATTGCCGAGCGGCTGGAGCTGGCGCGCCGGTTCGGCGCCGACGTGACGATCGATCCGTCGCGCGAGGACGCGCTGGCCGTCATCCATTCGCTGACCGGTGGCTACGGCTGCGACGTCTACATCGAGACCACGGGCGCGCCGGTCGGCGTGACCCAGGGGCTGGCGCTGATTCGCAAGCTCGGCCGCTTCGTCGAATTCAGCGTCTTCGGCAAGGAGACCAGTGCCGATTGGTCGATCATCGGCGACCGCAAGGAACTCGATGTCCGCGGCGCGCACCTCGGCCCGTATTGCTATCCGATCGCGATCGACCTGCTCGAGCGCGGGCTGATGACCTCGAAGGGAATCGTCACCCACCGCTTCGGGCTCGATCAGTATCGCGAGGCGTTCGACCTCGCCGATTCGACCGAATCGATCAAGGTCCTGCTTCAGCCGGTTGGCGCCGAACCGGGCCCGGGCTGAGACGTGGCCGCGGCAGGCAGCAACGGGCGCGCCGCGCCGACGGTAATCGGCGTCGACGTCGGCACGCAGAGCACGAAAGCGGTCGCGGTGGCCGCCGACGGCCGGGTCTTCGCGCAGCAGTCGCGCAGCTACCAGGTCGACAGGCCGGCGCCACTCTGGGCCGAGCAATGGCCGCAGGTCTGGCTAGACGCCGTGGTCGCCTGCATCCGCGCACTCGTCGACGACGACCAGATCGATCCGGCGTCGGTCGCGGCCATCTGCGTGAGCTCGCTCTACGGCGGATCGGGAATCCCGATCGACGAGGCCGGCGAGCCGACCTATCCGTGCCTCATCTGGATGGATCGCCGTGCCCAGGAACAGGTCGAACGGATCCGGCGCGACGTCGCTGTCGGTCGGCTGGAGTCGATCACCGCCAACGGCGTCGACAGCTACTACGGCTACACCAAGATGCTGTGGTTGCGCGACGAGCGTCCCGAGGTCTGGCAGCGGACGCGGTCGTTCCTGCCGCCCAACAGCTGGATCAACGCCCGGCTCTGCGGTGAAGTCGCAGTCGACCACTGCTCGGCCGGCAACATCGGCGGCATCTACGATGTCCGGTCCCGCGGCTGGTCCGACGAGATGCTCGATACGCTGGGGATCCCGCGGACGATGATGCCGGCGCGCCTGGTCGAGTCGACCGACGTCGGCGGCCGCCTGCTGCCCGCCTGGGCCGGTCGGCTCGGGCTGCGCGCCGGCACACCGATCGTCGCGGGCGGAATCGACGCGGCCGTGGCGACGCTCGCGGGCGGCGCGACCCGTCCCGGCCATCACGTCGCCATGATCGGCACCAGCATGTGCTGGGGAACGATCCGGCCCCGGGCCGAATCCGGGCTCGGCCTCGTCACGATGCCGAACGTCGTCGACGGTCTGAACGACCTCTACGTGTTCGGCGGCGCCATCACCGCCGGCGCGTCGGTCACCTGGTTCCGGGAGCAGTTCTGCCACGCCGAGAGCGCCGCGGCCGCCGAGCGCGGAGTCGACGCCCACCGCTTGCTCGAGGACGCGGCGAGCGCGGTGCCGGCGGGTGCCGACGGCCTGCTGTTCCTGCCGTACCTGATGGGTGAGCGCAGTCCGATCTGGGATCCGAAGGCGAGCGGCGCGTTCGTCGGCCTCGGGCTGCACCACGGCCGGGCCCATCTCTATCGCGCCGTGCTCGAGGGCGTCGGCCACGCCCTGCGCCACAACATCGACGCCGGCTCGGCCTCGGGCGCACCGCTCGACGAGGCGCTGACCGTCGTCGGCGGCGCCAGCCACTCGGACCTCTGGCTGCAGATCATCGCCGACATCTGTGGTCGGCCGGTCCGCAGCATTGACGGCGACGTCGAGGCCAGCCTGGGCGCAGCGATGCTGGCCGCGCTCGCCGTGGGCCTGACCGATCGCGAACGGATCGCGCGCGACTGGGTGCGGCTGGTCGACCGGGCGCGGCCCGATGCCGCGGTTCAGGGCCGCTACGAGCGGCTCCACCGGCTCTATCTCGATCTCTATCCGGCGCTGAAGTCGACGATGCATGCGCTCAGGACGATTCAGCCAGCGACGGGTTCCTGACCCCGTCGAGCGGCTTTCGGCGCTCGGTCCATCAGCTTGACCGGCGTCGCCCGCTGTACCTGTCCGGCGTCGATCTTACCGGCGGGATCGCCCGCTGTACCTATCCGGCGTCGATCTTATCGGCGGGATCGCAGCTAGCCCCGAAGCGCGCAAGTGCCTCACCGGTCACGCGACAGATGCGCCACTCCGGCATCACCGTCGCGCCCATCCGCTCGTAGAAGCTGATCGCCCGCGCGTTCCAGTCGAGCACGCTCCACTCGAAGCGGCCGCAGCCGCGTTCGACGGCCAGCGCGCCGAGGTACGCCAGCAGCATCTGCCCGATGCCGGTGCCGCGGTGCGCGGGCTGGACGTAGAGGTCTTCGAGATAGAGGCCTGGCTGGCCGAGGAACGTCGAGAAGTTGCTGAAGAACAGCGCGAACCCGACCGGTTGCCCGTCGCATTCGGCAACGACGGCCTCGGCCACCGGCCGGTCGCCGAACAGGTTGTCTGCCAGCGACTGCGGCGTCACGCGCAGCAGATGCGTCAGTTGCTCGAACTCCGCCAGTTCGGTGATCAGGCCGACCAGGACGGCGGCATCGCCACGCGTCGCCGGACGGATGAGGCAGGGCATCGTCATCCGGTGATGCTATCGCCAACCTGCGAGAGGGGGCCGGGCCGCCAGCGCGCGAGCCAGTCGGCGATGTCGTCGAGGTCGACCGGAGTGGTTCGCGGCTGCAGCGACGGAACCGGTCCGCGCTTCGCCATCACTGCCGGCGACCAGCCGGCACGGCTGCCCAGTCCCGGGCCGACGGCGATCACACCGCTGGCGGCCGCCTCGTCGGCGAAAGCGTCGGCGAAAAAGCGGCTGCGCGTGACAACGACCGGACACCCTGCGGCACGCGCGGCGGCCACGCCGTTCGGCGAGTCCTCGATCGCCACTGCCCCCCGCGCCTCGACGCCGAGTCGTCGCAGCGCGGTGACGAAGACCTCGGGGTCGGGCTTCTTCTGCGTCACGTCCTCGGCGCAGACGACGGCAGCGAAGCGCTCGGCCCATCGTTCGCCCAGGTGGAGCCGGAGCAGCGCCTCGACACTGGCGCGACTGGTCGTCGTGGTGATGGCCATTGCGACGCCGCGCGCGCCACACGCGTCGATCAGTTCGCGAACGCCCGCGCGTAGCGGGATCGCCCCCGCAGCGACGAGGTCGGCATAGTGGGCGTTCTTGCGCGCGTGCAGTCGTCGTGCCAGGCGGTCGCGCTCACCGACCGCCCTTGGCGCATCGGCGCGATCGGCCATGTCGTGCAACAACCGCTCGCGGCCTCCGGACACCGCGAGCAGGCGGGCGTAGCGGCTGTCGTCCCAGCGCCAGGGGAGCCCCTCGTCCGCGAACGCCAGGTTGAAGGCCACGAGGTGACCGTCCCGTTCGGTCTCGGCCAGCGTACCGTCGACGTCCCATAGCAAGGCGTCGACCCCGGCGACAGTCGAGCGCAGCGTGCCGCCCGCGAGCGCGGACCCGGTCGGCGCGGCCCCTCCGGCCCCGGCCACCGCGGCAGTCATCAGCCAACAGTCGCCGCAATGACGGGAGGCATGTTGCCATCCTCGCAGCGGCCCTGGCGCCGGATCTCGAGGACGTGCAGCGCCACGTCGGCTACGCTGTCGAAGATCCGATCCGGCCACGCATCTGCAATCGGCGCGCCGCCGTTGTAGCCGTAGGCGACGGCCCAGGCGGCCACACCCGCCTCGCGGGCGGCGACCACGTCGATCTTCGAGTCGCCGACGTGCGCGAGCCCGGCGCGATCGGTCGCGAGCGCCTGCGCGACATGCCGCAACACGGTCGGATGCGGCTTGCGTTGCGGCAACGAGTCACCCCCGATCACCAGGTCGAACAACGGCGCGAGCCCCGTCGACATCAGCACACGGGTCGCATGGCGCGCCTCCTTGTTCGTCACGCACGCGACCTTGACGCCGTTCTGCCGCAATGCCTCCAGCGCCTCGGCGCAGCCGTCATACGGCCGGCAGAACGTCCCGGCCACCGCGGCGTAGCTCGCGTCCATGGTCGCCAGTACGGCTTCGGGCCGGACGCGGTCGGCGAGCGCCGGTTGCTCGAGAAAGCAGCGCGCGAGCAGTCGTCGCATCAGTTCGCGGCTGCCGCCGCCGATCAGCGTGACGATCGCGGACGCGGGACGCGCGGCGATCCCGTGGGCCTCCAGGCTGGCGTTGGCGGCGGCCACCAGTTCGCCCGCGGTCTCGACCAGGGTACCGTCGAGGTCGAAGCTGACCGCCGCGATCGCGTGCGTCCTCGTCCGCGTCCTCATGTGCGCCTTCATCCCTGTCCTCTGCCCCTCATCCGCGCCCTCATCGACGCTCATCCTCATGGGTAGCGCGCCCTCTCATCGGTCCGCGATCGTCGCGAGCACGAGCTCGGCGAGCCGCTCGGCCGTCAGCCCGAAATGCCGGTAGACGTCCGGACCGGGCGCCGACTCGCCGAACGTGTCGACACCGAGTGCGGCAACGCAACCGTACTGGCTCCACCAGCGCGTGACACCGGCCTCGACGCCGATCCGCGGCGGCGCCTGCCCCGGGCCGTCGCAACCGAGGACCGCGTCGCGCCAACGGCGATCCTGGCGATCGAAGACGGAGGTCGATGGCAACGACACCACCCGGACCGGCAAGTCGCGAGCATCGAGCAGGCGCTGCGCCGCGACCGCCAGCGCGACTTCCGAACCCGTGGCGAGGATCACCGCGCGCGCTTCGGCGCGGTCGCTGAGGATGTAGCCGCCCCGTGCAATCTCCGCCACCTGCCCCGGGCTGCGGTGCTGCGCGGGCAACCCCTGGCGCGACAACAGCAGCGCGCTCGGCCGTCCGTCCTGGCGCAGCGCCTCGGCCCAGGCCACGGCGGTCTCGGCAGCGTCGCACGGTCGCCAGATATCGAGGTTCGGGATCAGCCGCAAACTCGCCGTGTGCTCGACGGCCTGGTGAGTCGGCCCGTCCTCGCCGAGCCCGATGCTGTCGTGCGTGAACACGTGGACCACGCGCTGCTTCATCAGCGCGGCCATCCGGATGGCGTTGCGGCTGTAGTCGCTGAACGTGAGGAAGGTGCCGCCGTACGGGACGAAGCCACCGTGCAGAGCCAGGCCGTTCATCACCGCGGCCATCGCGAATTCGCGGACCCCATAGTTGACGTGCCGGCCTCCGTGCTCGCCGCCGCGGACGGCGCCGCAGTCCGGGAAGTCGGTGAGATTCGACCCGGTCAGGTCGGCGCTGCCGCCGATCAATTCGGGCACGCGCGGCGCGAGCATGGCAAGCGCCTGCTGCGATGCCTTGCGGGTCGCCACGGCATCGTCGGTCGCGGCGACCTTGGCCAGCAACGACCGTAGGGTGTCCTCGAAATCTCGCGGCAGGTCGCCGGCCATCCGACGTTCCAGTTCGGTCGCCAGTCCGGGGAAGGCCTGGCGATAGCGGTCGAGCCGCCAGCGCCAGTCGGCCTCGTCCGCCGCGCCGCGCATCCTGCCATCCCAGCGCTCGCGCACCGCGGCCGGGACCTCGAATGCCGGGTGCCGCCAGCCCAGTGCCGCGCGCGTCTTCGCGACCTCGTCGACCCCGCGCGGCTCGCCGTGCGCCTTGGCCGTCCCGGCACGACCCGGAGAACCCTTGCCGATCGTCGTCCGGCAGACGATCAGAGTCGGCAGGTCGGCACTTTCCCTCGCCTCCGCGATCGCCTCGTCGAGGGCGTCGAGGTCATGGCCGTCGATCGGTCCGATGACCTGCCAGCGATAGGCCCGGAACCGTGCCGGCGTATCGTCGGTGAACCAGCCGCGGACATCGCCGTCGATCGAGATCCCGTTGTCGTCGTAGAGGGCGATCAGCCGGTTCAGCTTCAGAGCGCCGGCGAGCGAGCAGGCCTCGTGGCTGATCCCTTCCATCAGGCAACCATCTCCGAGGAAGACATAAGTGCGATGGTCGACGACCCGATGCCCGGGACGATTGAACTCGTCGCCGAGCAGCTTCTCGGCCAGCGCCATGCCGACGGCGTTCGCCAGCCCCTGCCCCAGCGGTCCGGTCGTCGTCTCGACGCCCGGGGTGACCCCGACCTCGGGATGTCCGGGCGTGCGGCTGTGCAACTGGCGAAAGCGCTGCAGTTCGGCCAGCGGCAGGTCGTAGCCGGTCAGGTGCAGCAGCGCGTAGAGCAGCATCGAAGCGTGCCCGTTGGACAGCACGAACCGATCGCGGTCGGGCCACGCGGGATTGGCCGGGTTGTGGCGCATTTGCCCACGCCAGAGCGCGACGGCCATCTCGGCCATTCCCATCGGAGCACCGGGATGGCCGGACTTCGCCTGCTCGACGGCATCGATCGCGAGGGCGCGGATTGCATCGGCCATCTCACGGCGCGGGTCGACGCGATCGACGTGATCGACGAGATCGCCACGCTCGACGCGATCGCCGAGATCGCCGAGATCGCCGAGATCGCCAAGATCGCCGAGATCGACGAGATCGACGCGATCGGCGCGGTCGGCGCCGGCGCTGGGAGCTGCATCATCGCGGCGAACGGCAGTGCCGCGGTCGTCTCTGACAGGCTCGCCGCGGATAGCCGCGGCAGACCGGGGGGCGCAAGTCGGAAGCATCGAATGTCCTCGGTGATGTCGTCGCGTCGCGCAACGACGGTGGATCACAGCGCGCCGATCGCGCGCCGGCGCCGTTCCATCATCCGCCAGATGAATGGCGTGAATATCAGCTGCATCGCCAGCTCCATCTTGCCGCCCGGGACGACGATGGTGTTGGCGCGCGACATGCGGGCGTTGTCGATCATGTTCAGCAGATAGGGGAAGTCGATCCCCTTGGGATTGGCGAAGCGGATCACGCAGAGGCTCTCGTCGGCAGTGGGAATATCGCGGGCCATGAACGGGTTGCTGGTGTCGACCACCGGCACACGCTGGAAGTTGACGTGGGTGTGAGCGAACTGCGGGACGATGTAGTGCACGTAGTCGGGCATCCGGCGAAGGATGGTGTCGGTGACGGCCTCGGTCGAATATCCGCGGACGTGCTGGTCGCGCCAGAGCTTCTGGATCCATTCGAGATTGATCACCGGAACGACGCCGATCAGCAGGTCCGGATAGCGGGCGATGTCGACCTCCGGCGTCACGACCGCGCCGTGCAGCCCCTCGTAGAACAGCATGTCGGTCCCGGCGGGCAGCGGCTCCCAGGCCGTGAACGTCCCCGGCTGCTGGCCGTACGGCTGGGCCTCGGCGAGGTCGTGCAGGTAGCGCCGCCGCCGGCCGTTGCCCGATTCGCTGTAGCTGCTGAACAGTTCCTCGAGTTCGGGGAACAGGTTGTTCTCGGCCCCGAAATGACTGAAGTTGCGGTCGCCGTCCTTCTCGGCCGCCGCCTGCCTGGCACGCATCTCTTCGCGGTCGTAGCGGTGGTAACTGTCGCCTTCGACGATCGCGGCATTGACGCCTTCGCGACGGAAGATGTTCTCGAAGGTCCGAGTCACCGACGTGGTGCCGGCGCCCGATGACCCGGTGATGGCGATGATGGGATGGCGTTCGGACATGGGAGGCTTTTCCGTCAGAGGGACATGGGGTTTTCCGTCGGCAGGACATGGCAAGGTCTTCTGCAGGGCCGGGACTCTGTGGCAGCCGCGCGATCGTGTGGCTGACGCGCGATCGGTCGCGCGTCAGCAGGCCAACGACCGCGACCGGAACAGACTGCGCTCGCCGAACAACGGCGCCGCCGACTCGTCCTGGTCGGGCTCGCGGTGGTAGCGCTCGATCCGTTTGACCTCGTCGCGCGAGCCGAACACCAAGCCGATCCGCTGATGGAGCGCGACTGGTTCGACGCCGCTGATCGACCGGCGCCCGGTACTGGCCGCGCCGCCGGCCTGTTCCATGATCATCGCGATCGGGTTGGCCTCATACAGCAGGCGCAGTCGCCCGGACCTGTCCGGATCCTTCGTGTCGCGCGGGTAGAGGAACACGCCGCCGCGCATCAGGATCCGGTGGGCTTCGGCGACGAGGCTGGCGATCCAGCGCATGTTGAAGTCCTTGCCGCGCGGTCCGGGCTGGCCGGCCTGGCACTCGCTGACGAAACGTCTGACCGGCGGCTCCCAGAACCGGCTGTTCGACGAGTTGATTGCGAACTCCTGGCACGCGGGAGCCACGCGGATCGACTTGTGCGTCAGCAGGAACTCGCCCAGGGACGGATCGAGCGTGAAACCGGCGACCCCGTTGCCCACGGTGAGGATCAGTTGCGTCGTGGGACCGTAGATCGCGTAGCCGGCAGCCACCTGGGCGCTGCCGGGCTGCAGGAAATCGTCGGCGGTGACGTCGCGGCCGGTCTCGGTCACGTCGGTTGGCGCCCGCAGGATCGAGAAGATGCTGCCCACCGAGACGTTGACCTCGATGTTGCTCGATCCATCGAGCGGATCGAACACCAGCAGGTACTTGCCCCGCGGCGTCCCGGCGGGAATCTGCCGCGGTTCGGCCATCTCCTCGGACGCCATCCCGGCAAGGTTGCCGCTGGCCTCGTTCATCCGGATGAAGATCTCGTTGCTCAGCACGTCGAGCGGCTTCTGCACTTCGCCGTGGACGTTGAGGTTGCCGAACGGGATGCCGGTGCCGGTGCCGGCGGCGGCTTCGTCGAGGTTGCCAACCGGGATGCCAGTGCCGGCCGCGACTTCGTCGAGGTTGCCGGCCGGGATGCCGCTGGCGGCCGCGGCTTCGCCGAGTTGGCCGAGCGCGACGACGCGTGCGATCGCCTTGCAGGCGAGCGCAACGTCGAGGATCACCGCATTCAGGTCGCCACTGGCGTGGGGAAACCGTCGGCGCTCTTCGATCAGGTATCGGACCAGGGTCCAGCGGTGGCTCATCTTCATGGGGCAACCTCAACGGGGCGTTCGGCCAGCGGGGACTCAGCGGGCGAACGAACAGGATCGGGCACGGCGCAGGACGCGACGCTGGGCGGGAGGCCGGACGCGTCGCTGGGCGACAGGACGACGGCGACGCTGGGCGCGAGGGCGGACGCGACGCTGGGCGCGACGCCCGGAGCGACGCCGGCCGTGAACACACGACTCGCGCGGATGTCCGCCGCTGACAGCGTGCAAAGGTCGCCCTCGGTCAATTCGCGGTCGGGATCGGCGAACAGCCGCGAGGCCTGGCGCAGCCGGGCCCGGTCGAGGGCATTGCGCACGCTGCGGGCGTTGGCGAAATGCGGTTGCCGGATCCGCCGCAGCAGGTACTCCGCAAACGTCTCGCGCGCGCCCGAATCGAAGCGGTAGTGCGTCGACTCGAGCATCCTGTCGGCGATCGCGAGCAGTTCGTCGGCGGTGTAGTCGGGAAAGTCCAGGTGGTGCGCGATCCGGCTGTTCAACCCGGGATTGGACTGGAAGAACCGGTCCATCCGGTCCTTGTAGCCGGCCACGATCACCACCACGTCGTCGCGCTGGTTCTCCATCACCTGCAGCAGGATCTCGATCGCCTCCTGGCCATAGTCGCGTTCGTTCTCCGGTCGGTAGAGGTAGTACGCCTCGTCGATGAACAGCACCCCGCCCATCGCCTTCTTCAGGATCTCCCGGGTCTTCGGCGCCGTGTGGCCGATGTACTGGCCGACGAGATCGTCGCGCGTCACTGCAACCATGTGACCCTTTCGAACGTAGCGAAGCCGATGGAGGATCTGCGCCATCCGCATCGCGACCGTCGTCTTGCCGGTGCCGGGATTGCCGGTGAAGCTCATGTGCAACCCCGGCGCCTGCGTCTGCAGCCCGAGGTTCGACCGCAGCTTGTCGATCACCAGCAGCGCGGCGATGTCGCGAATCCGTTGCTTGACCGGCGCGAGGCCGACGAGGTCACGCTCCAGTTCGTCGATGACGGCGCTCACCTGGCTTCGGGACAGGACCTCGTTGACGGTCCGTGGCTCGCGGCCGGCATCGCGACCTGCGCCGCCGGGGGCGCTGCGATCGTCGATCTCGCCGCAGGCACCGGAGGCGCTGCGATCGTCGGCGCTGCCGCAGGTACCGGGGCGTGGCGGAATCGAATAGAGCGGATGGTTCATCGCAGTCCCCTCACGCCGCTCGTGCCGCTCGTGCCGCCCGCGCAGTCGGAGTCGCCCGCGTCGCTGCCGATGGCCGCGCGACCGCCAGTTCGTCGCGCAGCGCCGCGATCACCGTCCAGTAGTCGGGCGCGCCGAAGATTGCGCTGCCGGCGACGAACGTGTCCGCGCCGGCGGCGGCGACTGCCCCGATGTTGTCGAGCTTGATGCCACCATCGACCTCGAGCCGGATATCGCGACCGGTGGCCTCGATCAGCCGGCGCGCGGCCGCGATCTTGCGCAGTGCGCTGTCGATGAAGGCCTGGCCGCCGAAACCGGGGTTGACACTCATGATCAGCACCAGGTCGACGCGCTCGATCACGTGGGTCAGCACCTCGAGCGGCGTCGCCGGATTGAACGCCAGTCCGGCGCGGCAACCGACGGCCTTGATCCGTTGCAGCGTCCGGTCGACATGGGCGCTGGCTTCGGGGTGGAAGCTGATCACGTCGGCACCGGCCGCGGCGAAGGCTTCGGCCAGCGCGTCGACGGGCTCGACCATCAGGTGGACGTCGAGTGTCACCGCGGTGCCGTCGGGCTTCACGCAATGCGGCCGCAGGGCCTGCGCCACCATCGGGCCGATGGTCAGGTTCGGCACGTAGTGGTTGTCCATCACGTCGAAGTGGATCCAGTCGGCGCCGGCCGCGATGACGGCCTCGACTTCGTCGCCGAGACGCGCGAAGTCGGCCGACAGGATTGAAGGTGCGATGCGATCCATGGGACGGGTTCCGGTGTGTTCAGTAGCGCTGCGCTTCGGGTCTGTCGGTGGCGTAGCTGTGGATCGTGTAGCGCAGCCGCCGACCGTCGCCTTCCTGGCGCGCCAGGCCGAAGCCCGGTTCGTCGGCCGGCCGGTTGACGATGAAGCTCATCGCGATCGACTCGACGCCGCGGGTGGCATCGAACGCCAGCATCCGGATGTAGTGGTTCGGGAAGGTCTTGCGGCATTTGCGCACTTCCATCATCACTCCGGCGGCATCCTTCAGGTCGAACATCGGCATGCCGAACATTTCCCAATAGGTGTTGCGCGGATGCGGATCGTCGGTGTACTCGACGCTCCAGGCGTAGCCCTGGAACAGGCCGTAGTCGATCTGCGCCGTGATCTCGTCATCGGTCAGGTCCGGGAGGAAACTGAACTGGCCCTGGGTGATGCGGCCGGTGGGATTGGTCATCATGGTCGGGACTCCTCGATCTCAGGCGGCGACCGCCGGCGTGACGGCGTAGTCGCTGGTATCGGTGGCGGTGTAGTTGAAGCTGACTTCGCCCCAGGTATCGAGCGCCTGCCTGAGCGGCGTGCAGAACCTGGCCGCCGCGCGCAGCAGTTCCGGCCCCTCGTTGCGGATGTCCTTGCCTTCGTTCCGTGCCTTGACCATGGCTTCGAGCGCGACCCGATTGGCCACGGCACCGGCCTGGATCCCGGCCGGGTGGCCGATCGTGCCGCCACCGAACTGCAGGCAGACGTCGTCACCGAACAGGTCGAGCAACTGGTGCATCTGGCCGGCATGGATGCCGCCCGAGGCGACCGGCATGACCTTCTTCAGATCGCACCAGTCCTGGTCGAAGAACAGTCCGCGCGGCAGGTCGGTCCTGGTGTAGCTGTCGCGGCAGACGTTGTAGTACCCCTGGACCGTCAGCGGGTCGCCCTCGAGCTTGCCGACCGCCGTCCCGGCGTGCATGTGGTCGACACCGGCCAGCCGCAGCCACTTGGCGATCACGCGAAAGCTCACGCCGTGGTTCTTCTGCCGTGTATAAGTGCCGTGGCCCGCGCGGTGCAGGTGCAGGATTATGTCGTTGCGCCGCGCCCATTCGCCGAGGCTCTGGATGCACGGCCAGCCCACGACCAGGTCGATCATGACGATCACGCTGCCGAGTTCGCGGGCGAAATCGGCGCGTTCGTAGATCGCTTCCATCGTGCCGGCGGTGACGTTGAGGTAGCTGCCCTTGACTTCGCCGGTGGCTGCGCTCGCCTTGTTGACGCCGTCCATCACGTAGAGAAAGCGGTCGCGCCAATGCATGAACGGTTGCGAGTTGATGTTCTCGTCGTCCTTCATGAAATCGAGGCCGCCCTTCAGGCCCTCGTAGATCACGCGGCCGTAGTTGCGCGCCGAGAGGCCGAGCTTGGGCTTGGTGGTCGCGCCGAGCAGCGGGCGGCCGAACTTGTCGAGGCGCTCGCGCTCGACGATCAGCCCCGTGGGCGGCCCCTTGAAGGTCTTGACGTAGGCCACCGGGATCCGGATGTCCTCGAGCCGCGCGGCCTTCAGCGGCTTGAAGCTGAAGACGTTGCCGATCAGGCTCGCCGTCATGTTGGCGATCGACCCTTCCTCGAACAGGATGATGTCGTAGGCCACCCAGGCGAAGTACTGGCCCGGGTTGTTCGGCACGGGCTCGACCTTGTAGCACTTGGCGCGATAGTTCTCGCACGCCGTGAGGCGGTCGGTCCAGACCACCGTCCACGTGGCCGTGCTCGATTCGCCGGCAACGGCAGCGCCGGCTTCGACGGGATCGACACCGTCCTGGGG
>JBEVJQ010000246.1:0-9345 GCA_040510055.1 Burkholderiaceae bacterium
CCGCCGGGGCCGACGGGCCGTCGCAGTGGACCGTCCATCAGTGGGTCAAGAAGGCCGTGCTGCTGTCGTTCCGGCTCGCCGACAACCGGCCGATGGGAGCACCCGACCTGCGCTTCTTCGACAAGGTCGAGACCAAGTTCGCCGATCTCGATGCCGACGCGCTCGCGGCCGCCGGCTACCGCGTCGTTCCTCCTGCGGTCGCCCGGCGCGGTTCGTTCATCGGGCGCAACGTGGTCCTGATGCCGTCCTTCGTCAACATCGGCGCCTATGTAGACGAGGGAACCATGGTCGATACCTGGGCAACCGTCGGCTCGTGCGCGCAGATCGGCAGAAACGTTCATCTGTCGGGCGGCGTGGGCATAGGCGGGGTCCTGGAGCCGTTGCAGGCGAACCCGACAATCATCGAGGATAACTGTTTCATCGGCGCGCGCTCGGAGGTTGTCGAGGGCGTGATCGTCGAAGAGAACTCGGTGCTGTCGATGGGTGTCTTCATCGGCCAGTCGACGAAGATCTACGAGCGCGACACCGGCAAGGTCCACTACGGACGCGTGCCCTCGGGCTCGGTGGTCGTTCCCGGAAGCCTGCCATCGGCCGACGGCAAGGTCAGTCTCTACTGTGCGGTGATCGTGAAGCGGGTCGATGCGCAAACGCGCGCCAAGACCGCGATCAACGACCTGCTCAGGGGCGCCTGAAGGCGCCCGGTCGCGAAGACGGTCGCGATCGGGCTCGGCGGGCGGATTGGCGCGGTTGCCCGATTGTGGGCGCCGCGCGGGACTGCGGCGCCGGGGTCGATACCGCCGGGCGACGGGAGCGTGACGACATGGCGATGGATCGGTTGCTGGAGCTGATGGCGAGCAAGCGGGCTTCGGACCTGTTCCTTTCGGTCGGCTCGCCCGTCCAGATCAAGCTGAACGGCATCGCGGTGCCGATCAACCAGACCAAGCTCGACCAGGCGAGTGTCGAGCAACTGCTGCGCGAGGTGATCACCGATCGCCAGTGGCAGGACTACGAGGACGAACAGGAACTGAACGTCGGCTACGGGCTGAAGGGCGTGGGCAGCTTCCGGTTCTCGCTGTTTCGCCAGCGCGGCAGCACCGCCGCCGTGGTCCGCTACATTCCTGGCGATGTGCCGTCGTTCGAGAGCCTGAGCCTGCCGTCGATCCTGCAGGAACAGATCATGGCCAAGCGCGGGCTGCTGCTCGTGGTCGGGGCCACGGGCTCGGGCAAGACGACGACCCTGGCGTCGTTGATCGACTACCGCAACCATCACAAGACGGGTCACATCCTGACCCTCGAGGACCCGATCGAGTTCGTGTTCCGGAACCGGATGTCGATCGTCAACCAGCGCCAGATCGGCACCGACACCAAGTCGCTGCGCACGGCGCTGAAGAACGCGCTGCGCCAGGCCCCGGACTGCATCCTGATCGGCGAGATCCGCGACACCGACACGATGAGCGCCGCAATTGCCTACGCCCAGTCGGGTCACCTCGTGCTCGCGACCCTGCACGCCAACAACGCCAGCCACGCCCTGAACCGGATCGTGAGCTTCTATTCACCCGAGAACCGGCACGTACTGCTGTCGGACCTGTCGACGACGCTGAAGGCGATCGTCTCCCAGCGGCTGCTCAAGTCAGTGGGCGGCGGCCGGGTCCCGGCCGTCGAGGTGCTCCTGAACACCACCCACATCGCCGAACTGATCGAGCAAGGGCGGCTGTCGGAGATCCGCGACGCGCTCGTCAACAGCATGACGCCCGGTTCGCAGACCTTCGATCAGGCGCTGATCGAGTTGCTGCTCGCCCACAAGGTCACCAAGGAAGACGCACTCGCGAACTGCGATTCACCGACCAACCTGCTGTGGATGCTGGAGAATCGCGGGAACTCGACCGATGATGCCGACAGCCCGGTCGCGACGGCGGCGGTCCCGCAGATCGTGTTCCCCACCCTGCCGGTCGAACAGACCACGCCGACGTTCGCGACACCTGCGGTCGATCGACGGTCGGCTCTCGAGGGGATGACCGCCGCCACCGGCCCGGGCGCGGCCGATGCTGCCCGCGCTCGCGGCGCCACCTATCCGGGTTCGGCCGGGTACGGCAGCACCGGGGGCGCTGCCGGCACCGCCAGCGGCACGGCGGGCGCCGTGACCGGCGCGGCGGGCAACGGCAACGCCGCGGGCGCGGCGCTGCCCCGGACCGCCGTCACCCCGGCAACGCCGGGCGCTGGGGCCCCGCATTTGCCCGGTAACCCTGCCGGTTCGCAGCCGGGCCCACAGCCTCGCCCCCAAACCGCCGACAATGGGTCCGATGCCCCGACTCCGCCCCCCAACGCCCCGCACTCCGCGACCACGCCTTCGGGCGCCTCGTATTCCGATTTCCTGCTGAACATCTGATGCCCGTCGTCGTCTACGGAATCACCCCCTGCGATCAGGTCCGCAAGACGCTCGCCTGGCTGAACGCGAACGGCGTCGACCATCGGTTCCACGACTTCCGGCGCGACGGCCTGTCGGGCGAAAGCCTCGAACGCTGGTGCAGCCACGTGCCATGGAACGCGCTGCTCAACAAGCGGGGGCAGACCTGGCGCGGCCTTCCGGAGGTGCGTCGCCGCCAGGTCGTCGACCAGTCGAGCGCGATCGAACTGCTGCTCGAACAGCCGACCCTGGTCAAGCGGCCGGTGATCGAGATCGAGGACGGCTTGCTGCTCGGGTTCTCGATCGACCGGATCGATGAAGCGCTGCACCGTCACGGGCTCGCGCCGCCCGACCGCGTTCACGGCGACAACGGCGCCGGCCGGCACCCGGCCAGGGACCGCGCCGGCGCGACGGCCGCAAGCCCGGCAGCGGGTCCGGCACCAGGCCCGGTCCGGCCGGAGAAACCGGCCGGCCGATGAGCCGTTCGTCGCGCGCGAAGCCGGTCCCAGGGTCGGCGACGGTCCCGCCGTTGCCGCCCGCGGACCCGGTCCCGCGACCGGTTCCCGACCGGCTCGAAGCGAGTCGGACGTTCGTCACCGTCCGCGACTGGGTTCGCTACGGCACCAGCCGCCTCGCGGCCGCCGGCACGGCCTTCGGTCACGGGACGGGCGATGCCTACGACGAGGCCGTCTGGCTGGTTTGCTGGTCGCTGGCGCTGCCGCTCGACCGCTATGGCGACCTCGCCGATGCCCGGGTGACCGCGGTCGAGGCCGACCGCATCATCGCCGTCCTCGAACGTCGCTGCACCCGGCGCGAACCGCTCGCCTACGTGATCGGCGAGGCCTGGCTCTGCGGCTACCGCTTCCACGCCGACGCCCGGGCGCTGGTTCCACGCTCGCCGATTGCCGAGGCGGTGACGGGCGGCGCCCTAGACCCGTTCCTGAGCGATCGACCGCCGCGCGCGGTACTCGACCTGTGCGCCGGTTCGGCGAGCCTGGCCATCATCGCCGCCGACCGCTGGCCCGGTGCGACCGTCATTGCCAGCGACAATTCGGCCGCTGCCCTGGCGCTGGCGGCCCGCAACGTCGCGCTCCATGAGATGGCCGAGCGGATCCGGCTGGTCGAGGCCGATCTCTATGGCGGACTGCGGCGCCAGCGGTTCGACCTGATCCTCTGCAATCCGCCGTATGTCAATGCCCGGTCGCTGGCCGCGCTCGCGCCCGAGTTCCAGGCCGAGCCGCGCGCGGCGCTGGCCGGCGGCGCCGACGGCCTGGTCCTGATCACGCGGATCATCGCCGGCGCCCGGCGCCATCTCGAGCCCGATGGGTTGCTGGTGATCGAAGTCGGGCACGAAGCCGATGCCTTCGAGCGCCGCTTCGCGCGCACCGGCCACGCGTGGATTCCGGTCGCGGCCGGCGACCGGATGCTCGCCGCGGTCCGTGCGAGTGGGTTGCCGACCGGGGCCGGCTAAGCGACGATGATCCGCCTGTCGGGCCTGACGCTGGCACGCGCCGGCCGTCCGCTGATCGAAGACGCCGCAGTCGCGATCCACGCCGGCGAGCGGCTGGCGTTGATCGGGCCCAACGGCAGCGGCAAGAGCTCGCTGCTCGCGCTGTTACGCGGCGAACTGGCGCCCGACAGCGGCCAGTTGCAGATGCCGGCCTGGCGAATCGGCTGGCTGTCGCAGCAGCCGCCGCAGTCGGACCTGACGACGATCGATCACGTGATCGGCGCCGATGCCGCGCTGGCCGCGGCCGGTGCGGGGCTGGCCGCCGCCGAAGCCAGCGGCGACGGCCTGCCGATCGCCGCCGCGCACGAGGCCTGGCTCGCGGCCGGCGGGCCGCAGGCGCGGTCGCGCGCCGCCGGCCTGCTGGCCGGGTTGGGCTTCGACGAGGCGCAGATGAACGCGCCGGTCGCGGCACTGTCCGGCGGTTGGAAGATGCGACTCAACCTGGCCAGCGTCCTGATGGCCGACGTCGATCTGCTGCTGCTCGACGAACCGACCAACCACCTGGACCTCGACGCCGTGCTCTGGCTCGAGCGCCAACTGGTGCGGCTGCCTTCGACGCAGATCATCGTCTCGCACGATCGCGACTTTCTCGACCGTGTCGCGCAATCGACGTTGACGATCGAGAACCGGTCGCTGGTCCGCTATCGCGGCGGCTACAGCGCCAGCGAGGAACAGCGCGCCGCCCGCGTGCTCGCGCGTGAACGGCAGCGGGCGCGCGATCAGGGGCGGCGTGACCACCTGATGGCGTTCGTCGAGCGCTTCCGCGCCAAGGCGACGAAGGCGCGCCAGGTGCAGAGCCGGCTGAAGGCGCTCGAGAAGATGACGGTGCTCGCACCGGCCCGGGTCGCTGCCGGCCTGACGTTCGATTTCGCCGACCCACCCCCGGGACCCGATCCGCTGATCGTCGCCACCACCCTCGTCTGCGGTTACCGGCCGACGGCGCCGGTCGTTGCCGTGGCCGAGCTGACCGTACGTCGCGGCGCGCGGATCGGGGTGCTGGGCCGCAATGGCGCCGGCAAGAGCACGCTGCTGCGCACGCTGGTCGGTGAACTGCCGGCACTGGCGGGCGAGGTCGTCAAGCCACCGAACCTCGCGATCGGTTACCTCGATCAGCGTCACATCGAGGCCCTGCGCAGAGACGACTCGGCTCACGACCACCTGCGGCGGCTGGCACCGCTGGAACGCGAACCGGTACTTCGCGGCTTTCTCGGCGGCTTCGGCTTTTCCGCTGACGACGCGCTGCGTCCGGTCGGACCGATGTCGGGCGGCGAGAAGTCGCGGCTCGGGCTGGCGCTCCTTGCCTGGCGCAAGCCCGGCTTTCTCGTTCTCGACGAACCGACCAACCATCTCGACCCGGCGGTCCGCGATGCCCTCGCCGATGCGCTCGCCGCGTTCGACGGTGCGTTGCTGCTGGTGTCGCACGACCGCTACCTGCTGCGCGCCACCGTGGACACGCTGGTGGTGATCGACGACGGCCGATTGGTGCCGTTCGAAGGCGACCTCGACGACTACGCCGGTTGGATCGCCGATCGCCGCCGCGGCAGCAGCGATTCGCCGTCGGCCGGTGCTGCGCCGCCCGGTGCCGCGCCGGCCGGCGCGCGCGGCGACGCTGGCGACGGTACCGGCGGCGCGGGCGCCGATCGTCGCGAGCGGGCGCGGCAGCGCGAAACGCTGGCACGCCACACGCGACCCGTCGAGGAGCGCAGCCGCCGGATCGAGACGCTGCTCGCCCGACATCAGGAGCGGGCGAGCGCGCTCGACCAGCAACTGAGCGATCCGGCGGCGTTCGCCGATCCGGCGCAGGCGGCTGAGCAGTCCCGCGAGCGGGCATGGCTTGCCGGCGAGATCGCCAAGCTCGAGGACGAATGGCTCGAGTGCCAGACCGAACTCGAGCGCCTGCGGCAGTAGCCTGCGCTGGCTCGGTGGCCATTGCGACCATAATGGCGGCATCGATACGGTCCGAAGCGCGGATACAGGCGCGGGGACACGACAGGAGGAGAGATCGATGGCGGGGACACAGACCGGGATGGCGACCGCAACCAGGGACTCGACGCCGGAGAAGCCGCGCGCGCCCGAGGTCGGCGTCATCGGCGCCGGCATCATGGGCCGCGGAATCGCGCAGCTGTTCAGCCAGTCCGGGGCCCGAGTGCGGCTGCTCGATGCCGCACCGGGGGCTGCGGCCGCGGCCGTCGAAGCGATCGACCAGGTCTGGTCGGGGCTGGTCGCCAAGGGTCGACTCGAGGACTCCGCGCGCCGGTCGCATCGCGAACGACTCGTCGTCATCGACGAGCTGAGTTCGTTCAAGGACTGCGACCTCGTCGTCGAAGCGATCGTCGAGCGCCTCGATGTCAAGCGCGAACTGTTCGGTCGCCTCGAGCAGGCGGTCGAGCGCTCGGTCATCCTGGCGTCGAACACGTCGTCGCTGTCGATCACGGCGATCGCCGCCGGCGCCCGATTTCCCGGGCGCATCGCCGGGCTGCACTTCTTCAACCCGGTGCCGTTGATGAAGATCGTCGAGGTCATCGGCGGGTCGATGACCGACGCGGCCGTCTGCGAACGGCTGATGGCGCTGGTGCGCACCACCGGCCACACGGCCGTGCGCGCGGCCGACATGCCGGGATTCCTGATCAACCATGCCGGACGCGGCTATGGCACCGAGGCCCTGCGCGTGGCCGGTGAAGGCGTCGCCTCGTTCGAAGTCATCGATCGCATCATGCGTGAGCAGGTGCGGTTCAGCGGCGGCGGGTTTCGGCTCGGGCCGTTCGAGTTGCTCGACCTCACCGGGCTCGACGTCTCGCAGGCGGTGATGGAATCGATCTTCGAGCAGTTCTATCACGAGCCGCGATTCACGCCGTCGCCGATCGGCGCCCAGCGCCGCGCCGCCGGCCTGTTCGGTCGCAAGAACGGCCAGGGCTTCTACGACTACCGGCCCGATGGCACCGGGCCGCGGGCGCCGGCAATGGCCGGGCAGACCGCAACGCCAGCCGGATCCACAGCGGTGGCCGGAACCGGTCAGGCGCAGGTGGCGCCGGTGCCGGTCCATCTGACGGCGTCGGCCACCAGCGCCGGCCTGCAGTCACTGGTCGAACGGCTCGGGGGCCGATGCGTCGATTCGGCCGACGACCTCGGCAGCGACGGCTTCGTCCTGACGGCGCCGCTCGGTGTCGATGCCAGCGGCGACGCCGTGGCCGGGCGCCTGGCGGCCGAAAAGGTGGTAGCGATCGATACGCTGTTCGACCCCGCCGCCTCCGGTGTCGTGCGCCGCAGCCTGATGCCGACCGTCGCCACCGATCCGCGGCGATTCGAGGCCGCGGCGACACTGTTCGGCCGCGACGGGGCGAGCGTCAGCCGGTTGCGCGATTCGACCGGATTCGTCGCCCAGCGGATCGTCGCGATGGTGATCTCGGTGGCCACCGAGATCGCTCAGCAGCGGATCGCCACGGCGCAGGACATCGATCTGGCCGTGAGGATGGGCCTGGGCTACCCCGTCGGTCCGCTGTCGATGGGCGACGAACTGGGGCCGGCGCGCGTGCTCGCGGTCCTCGAGGGGATTCACCGGACCACCGGTGATCCGCGCTATCGCCCTGGCCCGTGGCTGCGCCGTCGCGCGGCGCTGGGCCTGTCGCTGCTGACCGAGGATTGAAGGCCGAGCCGCCAGTGTCCGGTCCCGTTGCGGCCTGTCTCGATGCCATTTACTTGCGGAACGGACACCAGGAGATTCGATGGCAACAGACGAGAACCAAGGCAGCGGCCCCGTGGCCGAGCGACACCGATTCGATGTCCGCGCACTCGAGTCCTATCTAGGCGAACGGATCGATGGCTTCGCCGGGCCGCTCGAGGTCGAGCAGTTCCGCGGCGGTCAGTCGAATCCGACGTTCAAGCTGTCGACGCCGTCGCGCCGCTACGTGATGCGGGCCAAGCCGGGCCCGGCGGCGAAACTGCTGCCCTCGGCCCATGCGGTCGATCGCGAGTTCCGCGTCCAGCGCGCACTGGCCGCGACCGAGGTCCCGGTGGCGCGGATGCATTGCCTTTGCGAGGACGAGACGATCACCGGCCGCGCGTTCTACGTGATGGACCTGGTCGAAGGTCGGGTGTTCTGGCAGCAGGGGCTGCCCGATTCGACTGCCGCCGAGCGTGCCACGATCTACGACGAGATGAACCGGGTGATCGCGGCGCTCCATCGCGTCGACCACCGGGCCGTGGGTCTCGAGGGCTTCGGTCGCATCGGCGGCTATCTCGAGCGCCAGATCAGCCGCTGGAGCAAGCAGTACCTGGCCTCCGAGACCGAGCCGATTCCTGAGATGAACCGGCTGATCGACTGGTTGCCGGCACACATCCCGCCCGGCGACGAGACCACGATCGTCCACGGCGACTATCGGCTCGACAACATGATCTTCGCGCCCGACGAACTGAAGGTCGTGGCCGTCCTCGATTGGGAACTGTCGACGCTCGGGCATCCGCTGGTCGACTTCGCGTATCACGCGATGAGCTATCACATCCCCGGCGAACAGTTCCGCGGGATCGCTGGCCTCGATCATCGGGCGCTCGGCATCCCGACCGAGCGCGAGTACATCGCCCGCTACTGTGAGCGCACCGGACGCACCGGTATCGACCACTACGGCTTCTACCTGGCCTACAACGGCTTCCGGCTGGCCGCGATCCTCCAGGGGATCATGAAGCGGGCCGTCGACGGCACCGCCGCCAGCACCGAGGCGGTCGACGCCGGACGGCGGGCGAAGCCGCTGGCCCGGCTGGCCTGGGCCCTGGCCGAGAAGGCCGGCGCCCGCGTCTGAACGACGAAATGCGGCGAATCGCGGGCATCGATTTGCCGGCCCGGACACTGAATAGAAATAAGGGACAACGATGGATTTCCAGTATTCCGACCGCGTCAAGGGATTGCAGCAGCGGCTGGTGGCCTTCAACGAGAAGCACATCCTGCCGCAGGAGCATCGCTATCACGAAGAGGTCGAAGCCAACCGCAAGGCCGGCGATCCGTGGCAGCCGACCGGGATCGTCGAGGAACTGAAGCCCAAGGCCCGGGCCGAGGGCCTCTGGAACCTGTTCCTGCCGCGCTCACCGCGGGCTCCCGAGGGCCTGTCGAACCTCGAGTACGCGCCGCTCTGCGAGATCATGGGCCGGATCCCGTGGACCCCGGAGGTGTTCAATTGCTCGGCACCGGACACCGGCAACATGGAGACGCTCGAGCGTTACGCCAGCGAGCCGATCAAGCGTCGTTGGCTCGATCCGCTGCTGGCCGGCGAGATCCGGTCGGCGTTCGCGATGACCGAACCGGCGGTGGCCTCGTCCGATGCCACCAACATCCAGAGCCGGATCGAGCGCCGCGGTGACCGCTACGTCCTCAACGGCCGCAAGTGGTGGACCTCGGGCGCCGGCGACCCGCGCTGCACGATCCTGATCTTCATGGGGAAGA
>JBEVJQ010000247.1:0-4687 GCA_040510055.1 Burkholderiaceae bacterium
CTACGGACGGCATGATAGGCGAACGTCGGTTCGTGCGATCGACAGGGATCGGAAGCGCGGCGGCACCCGTGCCGGGCAACGCTCGTGAACATAGCTGCCGGTTCGAACGGTGGCAAGCCCCGCCGCTGGCTGGGGTGCGATCGGAGTAGGCTGGTCGTCGCCCGAGCCAATCCAGCGAGGGCAGGACGCGTTCCATGGAGCATTCGACAGGCGCGATGGTGTCGATTCGACGGCTCGAACCTCACGAGGTCCAGTTGCACAGACAGGTGCGGCTTCGCGCGCTCCAGGAGGCGCCGGCATCGTTTGGCCACGCCTTCGAAGATATCGTCGTCGAACCCGACGGGTACTGGGACGCACTGACCGTTTCGGTCACCGGCAGTCGGCAGATCCTGCTCCTGGCCGAATCCGGTCCGGTCGTGGTCGGCTGTGTCTACGGACTGGCCGACCGGGCGACGCGCGAGACCGGCAGGATCGACCGCCTGCGCCCGGGATCGGCGCGCGAGATCATCGAAATGCGGCTGGTGCTGCCCGCCGCGGGATAGGCGCGCCGCGTGGAGGGCCCGCCTCGTGGGGTAGGCCCGACTCGATCAGCCAGTGGCCTGGTCGTGACCGGGATGCTCGGAAGCCAGGATGCGCCCGATCTTGCCGCTCCGGCCCCGCACCAGCGTGGTATCGCTGCGGCAAGCGATGCGCACGCCAGTCACGCCGTGTTTCGCAAGGAAGGCGACCAGCGCATCGCGCCCGCGGCGCAGCGCCTGGTCGGCTCCGGCGACGTCCGGCCCGCAATGCAGCACCAGGTCCCTTGGCCCTCTGCGCACCAGCTGGAAATCGAACAGCCCGGCTTCTTCTTCGAGGACCGTCACCAGCGCCAGTGGCAGCAGGGTGACCGAGCGACGCTTGGCGGTTCCGAGGGTGATCGGCGCCTCGTCGCGGCCCTCGACGGAGATGACGGGCAGGGCCGAGCCGCAGGCGCACGGTCCATGGTGCATCGTCACCCGATCACCGAGGTCGTAGCGAATGACCGGCTGGACGTGATTGGCGAGGTTGGTCAGCAAGGTGGTGTGGGACAGTTCGCCGTCCGGCACGAGGCGCCCGTGGACATCGACCGGTTCGAGGATCGCCCAATCGCTGTTCAGGTGGAGTCGACTTTCGCGACAGGCGGTCGCCAGCGTCAGGAACTCCGACGCCCCGTAACTTTCGATCACCGGACAGCCGAACGTCTCCGAGACGTGGTGGCGCATCGCGGGCGAGAGGTCCTCGCCGCCGGTCCAGATCTCGCGCGGCCGGATCGACAACCGCCCGGCGCGCTGTTCGCTCGCCAGCAGCACCGCCGCCGTCGGGTAGGTTGCGATGACGGTCGGATTGAGGGCGACCAGCCGTTCGACAAGTTCCGCGGCCGGCAGCAGGAACGACAATGACCGGACCGTGTGTCCCAGCAGCGGGTTGAGACGCCGCAGCCGTTCGATCGACACGGTGCTGGCGAAGTGACCGCCGAGGGCGCCGATGAACACTTGTCGTTCGCTGAGCCCGAACGGATCGAGCCAGCGCTCGCCGAAGTTCAGCGCCGGGCGGCGCAGCCCCTCGAGCGCGTCGTAGACCGCCATCGCGGCGGCATCCTGGACGAACACGCCGGGGTCGCCGGTGCTGCCCGAACTCTCCCAGACCACGTAACGATCGAGAAAGGGTTCGGCGATCCGAGACGGATCAGCGACGAACTGGGTCAGCGCCCTCAGATCGTTCGCGGGCGCGGCTACCCAGTCCTCGAACGTTGCCATCAACGTCCGCTTGTTCGTGACCGGGAGGTCGGCGAGGCTCAGTCGGGCGGGATCTTCGCTTCCGAACAGTCGACCGAAATACGGCGAATGGCGCGCTGCCGCCCGCAACAGCGCCGCGAGGCGCTGCCGCTGGCGATCGTCGATCGCTTCGGCACTGGCGGCCGAGGCAGCCATCACATCGGCTGCGATCTGCGCGGTCTGCCACGGATCGAACGGCGGCGCAGCGCGTACCGGTTGCCCGTTCTTCGCAGGATCGGCGGTTGCTAACATCGAAACCCTTTCCCGTCGTCCTAGAGTCCTGCCTTGCAGGCAGATTGCATTGAAACGGGCCGCCCCGGGGCTGGACGCAAGGCCCGCCTGCGGATCGAAATCGGCGGATTCCGACCGGCAGGGAAAGTGCCGCGCTTGAACCGTATCGGCCCGCCCCCGGGGGAGTCGACCAGGTAGCGGCCTCGACCGGCATGCGCAGCGGGTGGGTATGCTCTCATACCGACCGCTCCCCGCACCGGCCGATCATCGCCATCTGGTCGAAGCTCGAAGCCATCTGGTTGCGGAACAGGACAATGAAGCTTGGGGCACGCGCTGGCGTCGGTCAACGGATTCCTGTGTGCGGGAGGCGGTCAACGGATTCTGGGAGCTGGGGGTCGGTCAAACGATTCCTGTGTACTGTGGGGGCAACGGATTCCTGTGTACTGGAGGGGCCGTCAACGAAGTCCGGTCACCGGGGTCAGCCCGGGTCAGGCCTCGTCGGGCCTCGGTCGATAGGCGGCGGTGAGCTTGTGTTGCACCGGTTCCGGGACCGGCTCGTAGTGGCTGAAGTCCATCGAGTATCGACCACGGCCGGCGGTAGCCGACTTCAGCTCGGCGGCATAGCCTTCGAGCTCCGACAGCGGCACCTGGGCCTTGACGACGATCTCGCCGTCGCGGACCGAGTCGGTGCCGTTGATCCGGGCCCGCTTGCTGGCGAGCCCGCCGCTGATGTCGCCCATGTACTGTTCGGGGGCGCTGACCTCGAGGTCGACGATCGGCTCGAGCACTTGTGCGCGCGCCCGCGAGATGGCATCGAGGAACGCCTTGCGCCCGGCGGCGGCGAACGCGATCTCCTTGCTGTCGACCGAATGGTGCTTGCCATCGTAGACGATCACGCGCACATCCTGCATCGGATATCCGGCGATGGCGCCGGTCTCTAGGACCTGGCGGATTCCCTTCTCGACCGCGGGCAGGAACTGGCCGGGAATGACGCCGCCCTTGACCTCGTCGACGAACTCGAAGCCGCCGCCACGCGGAAGCGGCTCGACCCGCAGGTACACCTCACCGAACTGGCCCGCGCCACCCGTCTGTTTCTTGTGCCGATGATGTCCGTCGGCGTTGGCGCTGACGGTCTCGCGATAGGCGATCCGCGGCGGACGGGTATCGACTTCGATCCCGTGCCGGTCCTTCAAGCGCTGCAGCATCACCCGCAGGTGCAGGTCCGACAAACCGTTGACCACGGTCTCGTTGGTCTCGTTGTTGTGCTCGACCTGGAAGCACGGATCCTCCTCGGCCAGCTTGCGCAACGCGGCGGACAGCTTCTGATCCTGGCTCTTGCTCGTCGCCTCGACCGCCAGGCCGAACATCGGCCGCGGGAACTCGAGCGGTGCGAGCCGGATCTCGTCCTCGTCGTGGCTGTCGTGGAGCACGGCATCGAAATGCAGGTCGTCTACCTTGGCGACCGCGGCGATGTCGCCGGGAACGGCCTGCGCGACCTCGATGTGTTCCTTGCCCCTCAGCTTGAAAAGGTGCGAGACCTTGAACGGCCGCTTGCCGTCGTCGACGAACAGCTGGGTATCGCGCCGTACCGTCCCCTGGAACACGCGGAAGATCCCGAGCTTGCCGACGAACGGATCGTTGGTGATCTTGAAGACGTCGGCGATCACATGGGCCTGAGGATCGGGCCGGGCCACGATCGGCCGCGCGGCGTCGCCGCGACCCTTGACGAAGGCCGGCGGATTGGCCTCGCCAGGATGCGGAAACAGCCGTTCGGCGATGTCGAGCAGGTCCTTGACGCCGACCCCGGTCCGCGCCGAAACGAAGCAGATCGGTACCAGGTGGCCCTCGCGCAGGCATTGCTCGAAGGCATCGTGCAACTCGGACCCGGACAGGCCCTCCTCGCCGAGGTCGAGGTAGTGGTCCATCACCGTTTCGTTGATCTCGACGACCTGGTCGATGATCCGCTGATGCCAGTCCGCCACCGGGCCGAGATCGGAATCCCCGCTGCTGTTGCCGAAGCAGTCGATCACGGCCTTGCCGCCATCGGCAGGCAGGTTCAGCGGCAGCAACTCCGGTCCGAAGGTCTCGCGCAGGTCGTCGAGCAGCCGTCCGCAGGCGGCGGCTTCGTGATCGATCTTGTTGACGATGATCACGCGACAGAGCTTGCGTGTCTGTGCCCGCTCGAGCATCCGACGGGTACCGTACTCGATCCCACCGCTGGCGTCGGCGACGATGGCCACGGTCTCGACGGCAGCCAGCGCAGTCAAGGCCGGGCCGCGGAAGTCTAGGTGTCCGGGCGTGTCGATCAGATTGACGTGGATCCCGGCGTGGTCGGTGCTGGCGATCGCGGTGTCGAGCGAGTGGCCACGCTCCTTTTCGAGCGGATCAAAGTCGGAAACGGTGCTCCCGCGTTCGATCGACCCGACGGTCTGGATCGCGCCACCGGCCTGCAACAGGGCCTCGAACAGCAGGGTTTTGCCGGCCGCGGGATGGCCGGCCAGGGCCACGTTGCGGATCTGCTCGGTGCTGTAGGACATCAGTCCGTTCCTCCTGTGCCGTTGCCGGCATTGTCTCCGTTGCCGTCATCTGCCTGTTGCCGTGATTGTGTCCGCCGCCGTCGTTGGCGGATCGCTCGCCGTGGCCTGCTCGCCCACGGGCGACCC
>JBEVJQ010000248.1:0-9804 GCA_040510055.1 Burkholderiaceae bacterium
CCGGATCCGCTGCAGCTCGCCCGGCGACAGGCTCGGCGTCGCGCGGTCGAGGGACAGATAACCCAGGCCCAGCGCGCAGAGCCCGTCGATCCGGGAGATCACATCGCCCGCGATCCGCTGGGCGACGATCCGCCGCTCGGGCGCGTCGCCCGAGTCCGCCGATCCCGCGGGGCTGGCCGCCGCGCGCAGCGCCTGCCCGACTCGATCGAGCGGCAGCCGGCTCATCTCGCCGATGTCGCGCCCGCCAACCTTGACCGACAGCGCCGCCTTTTTCAGCCGCTTGCCGCGGCACTCGCGGCAGAGCGTGCCCGACATGAAGCGCGCGACGCGACGGCGCATCAGCGCGCTCTGCGTCGTCGCAAACGTGTGGAGCACATAGCGCCGCGCGCCCATGTAGGTCCCGTGGTAGCTCGGCTCGACGTTGCGACGCCGCGCGGCCCGCGTCTCGGCAGGCGTGAAGCCGGCATACACCGGAACCGTCGGCTGGTCCTCGGTGAACAGGATCCATCGCCGGACCTTCTTCGGCAGGTCGCGCCACGGTTGGTCGACGTCATGGCCGAGCGACACCAGGATGTCGCGCAGGTTCTGCCCGTGCCACGCCGGCGGCCACGATGCGATGGCGCCGTCGCGGATCGACAACGAATCGTCCGGCACCATCGCCTGCTCGGTCACCTCGTAGCTCATGCCCAGACCGTGGCAGGCGGGGCACGCGCCCTGCGGCGTGTTCGGCGAGAAGTCCTCGGCATGGAGCATCGGCTGACGCGGCGGGTAGTCACCGGCCCGCGAATACAGCATCCGCAACAGGTTCGATATCGTCGTGACGCTGCCGATCGAGGACCGCACGCTCGGCGTCCCTCGCTGCTGATGGAGTGCAATCGCCGGTGGCAGGCCCTCGATGGCATCGACGGCCGGCGTGCCGACCTGTTCGATCAGGCGCCTCACATACGGCGCGACCGAGTCGAAGAAGCGGCGCTGCGCCTCGGCGAACAGGGTCCCGAAGGCGAGCGACGACTTGCCCGAACCGGATACGCCGCTGAAGACGACCAGCGCGTTGCGCGGCACTTCGACGTCGATGTTGCGCAGATTGTGTTCGCGCGCGCCACGGACGCGGACGAAGCGGTCGTCGTCGGAGGAGGTCATCGCGAGCTGAAGCTTCCGGTCCGCGGATCGCCGGAGTACCACGGCCCGCCATCGGTTGTGGCCAGCAAGGTCCGGACCCGGACCCTCGATCGTCCATTTGGTGGATGGCCTCCACGAATCGGACGATGGATGGGGGCCCCTCTCCCATCGGCGGGTGATGTCGCCGTAGAACCGTTGGCCGAGTATCGATCGTGCGAAGACCCGGACAGAGCGGTCTGCCGCCCGCAACTGGAGATGCTGCAATGGCCGACCCCGAACAGCTCGAGCGCCTGCGTGAATTCCGGCAGACGATGGCACGGGACAACGCGGAAGGAAAGCCGCTGTTCGTTCCCGACCTCGCGCTTCTGGGCCTGGCCAACGGGACCAGGCGCGCGGGCGTCGCCGCTGCCGACGGCGCGGCCAGGCGCTACCGGCGGGTGCTGGAAACGATCTGCGGGGTGACCGACGATTCGCAGGAGGTCGAGCAGTATCGTGGGACGCTCGGCGTGACGGTTGAGTTCGTCGCCGCCAGGCAAGGCGCGGTCGCGCAGGTCCAGTGGAACGACAACCTCGGCGAGACCTTCGACAATCCCGGCAATGTCAGCGGCGTCCGCTGGGGGTCGGGCACGATGATCGGTGACGACCTGTTCCTCACCTGTGGCCACCTGTTCGACGACAACGCCAACGGCTGGATGCTGCCGCGAGACAACGCCACCGGCGACGTCGTCACGCCCGCCGAGAAAGCGGCGAACATGCACCTGAACTTCAACTTCCAGGAAGACGCGGACGGCAACCTCCGTCCCGAGCAGCAGTTCCCGATCACCGCGCTCGTCGAGTACCGGATCAACGGCCTGGACTTCGCCGTCTGCCGGATCGGTGGCAATCCGGGTGCGACCTTCGGGCGCGCCGCGGTCTCGATCGAAGACGCCGCCGTCAACGACATGATCTGCATCATCGGGCATCCGGCCGGCATGCCGAAGCGGATCGAGGCCGGGCCGACCACGGCCCTGAATGGCGATGCCATCCGCTACAACGACATCGACACGCTGGGCGGCAACTCCGGCTCGGGCATCCTCCATGCGAACACCGGCGCGCTCGTCGGGGTCCACACCAACGGCGGTTGCAACAACGCCGGTACCGGCAGCAATTCCGGCGTGCGGATCGAAGCGATCCTGCGCGAGTCGCCCACCGTTCGCGGCATCGCCCACTCCGGTCGATGGGTCGCCCGCCATGGCCTCGACGCCCGCCAATACCAGGCCGCCAGCGACGAGCTGACTGGACTGGGCTATCGGCCCTTGCTGGTCGACGCGGCCGGGATCGGCAACCAGGCGCACTACGCGGCAATCTGGGAACACCGGCCCGGGTCGGCGTGGGTCACCCGCCATGGCCTGACCCCGGAGCAATACCAGGGCATGTTCGATGAACTGGTCCCGCAGGGATTCCGTCCGGTCGTGGTCAACGGCGCCGGCGTCGGCGGGCAGGTGCGCTACGCTGCGATCTTCGAGAACGGGCCGGCGCCGGCGTGGGTCGCCCGCCACGGGCTGACCAGCCAGCAGTACCAGGCCGCCTTCGACCAGCTCGTGGCGCAGGGTTTTCGGCCGCGCTTCGTCGATGGCACGGCGGTCGGCGACCAGATCCTCTACTCCGCGGTCTTCGAGAAGCGTAACGGCTCGCCCTGGGTGGCGCGCCACGGGCTCACGGCACGCCAGTACCAGGGTGCGTTCGACGAATTGGTCGGCCAGGGCTTCCGGCCGGTCTGGGTCAGCGGCGCCGCGATCGGCAGCGATGTCTTCTACGCGGCCGTCTTCGACAAGCGCCCGGGACCGGCCTTCGTCGCACGGCACGGCCTGACAGCGGCCCAGTACCAGGCGACCTTCGATACGCTGCTCCAGCAGGGCTTCCGGGCGACCGTCGTCAGCACCGCAGGCGCCGGTGGCCAGCTCTCGTACGCTGCCATCTGGGAAAAGCGCTAACGCCAGGAGCGCGCTGGCAGGGACGGACCGGTCGGGCCGGGCGGTCGAACGACTCGCCCGGCGCTACCCGGCTTGCGGATGAGCGCCGCATGCTCGGCGCGGAGCCTTGCGCGACCTTCTGCTCGGGCCGCTGCTTGCCTCGCTATCATCGCCTCGATACCCACCCCCTGAATCGGGAGCGATGATGACGCGGAGACTTCGGACGCTGTTGACGCTCGGTATCGCGGCCGTGCTGGCGCTGGCCACGATCGGCGCGGCACGGGCCCAGGCCTATCCCAGCAGGCCGGTGCGGATCATCGTGCCGCTCGCCGCTGGCGGCACCGGCGACACCCTCGCGCGAACCGTCGCCGAGGAGATGTCGCGCGACCTCGCCCAGTCGGTGGTGGTGGAAAACAAGCCCGGCGCCGGAGGCCTGCTCGGAACCGAGATCGTCGCCAGCGCCCCGGGCGATGGCTACACGTTGCTGCTGGTGAGCCCGTCGCACGTCATCAACCCGGCGCTCCATGCGCCGCGGAAGACCTACGACCCGATCAAGGGCTTCGAGCCGATCACGGTCTTCGCCAACACGCACCAGATGATCGCCGCGCATCCGTCGGTGCCGGTGAACAACCTCGCCGAACTGATCGCCTACGCGAAGAAGAATCCGGGGAAGCTCAACTACGGCTCGGCCGGCACCGGTTCGGCAACACATCTCAACATGGCGCTGTTCCTGTCGATGGCCGGGCTCGACATCGTCCACGTACCGTACAAAGGGTCGACCCAGGCGCGCCAGGATGCGCTGGCCGGCCAGGTGCAACTGGTGATGGACGGACTGCTGCCGTTGCAGGGTTTCATCAAGGAGGGTCGGCTCAAGCCGATCGCGATCGCCAGCAGCCAACGCGCAAAGAGCAATCCCGACATCCCGGTGATCGGCGAGGCCGTGCCTGGCTACGCTTCCGATACCTGGTACGGGCTGATCGCACCCGCCGGAACGCCGCCCGACGTGATCGCCCGGCTCAACGCCTCGGCACGAAAGGCGCTCGCGTCTGCGGACGTCAAGAGTCGCCTCGAGGCCCTCGGTGCCGAGCCCGTCGGCAACGACGTCGCGGCCTTCCGCGAGATCCTCCTAAAGGAACAGGCCGTCTGGAACCGCGTCGTCAAGGAGTCCGGTGCGAAGGCCTCGGACTAGTACCGGCATCGACGCGCTGGGCCCGCGGATCGGGTAGCGGTGTGAGCTGTTCGCGCCGTGACGCGGTACGGGCGCTGGCCTTCGCGCTGGTTCCCGGCTGCGGATGGCCCAGGCCCGAGCACGACGAAGCAGCGCGGGCACGAATGGTCGCGGAGATCGAACGCGACGTCCGCGTCACGGCCACGATGACCGGCCGCGCGGCCCTGGACCCGCGGGTGATGGCGGCCATGGGTCGCGTGCCGCGTCATCGCTTCGTGCCGGCGGCGCTCCGCCACCGGGCCTATGACAACCAGCCACTGCCGATCGGGCACGAGCAGACGATCTCGCAGCCGTTCATCGTCGCGCTGATGAGCGACCTGGCCGAGGTCGGCGCCAGCGACCGGGTGCTCGAGGTCGGTACCGGGTCGGCCTACCAGGCCGCAATCCTGGCCGAGTTGGCTGCCCGGGTCTATACCATCGAGATCATCGCGGCGCTCGGCCGCCAGGCCGCGGCGCTGCTGCGCGAACTGGGCTACGACAACGTCGCGACCCGGATCGGCGATGGTTATCGCGGCTGGCCCGAAGCGGCGCCGTTCGACGCCATCGTCGTGACGGCCGCGCCCGAGAAGATCCCGCAGCCGCTGATCGATCAACTCGCCCCCGGCGGCCGGCTGGTGACCCCGGTCGGACCGGTCGGTGGCGAGCAGGCGCTCGTGGTCCTGCGCAAGGACGCCGATGGCAGCACCGTGATGCGCACGGTCATCGCCGTACGTTTCGTCCCGCTGACCCGCGAGCGCTGAACGGCGCAGCCAGCGAGCTCGCCGTCAGGCGGGAATCCCGGCCTCGCGGCGATAACGCTGCGGCAGGCCGACCAGCACGAACCGGTCGACCAGATCGCGCGCCGCCGCCCCCGACGGATCGGCCACGGCCTGCTGGAGCTTCTGGCGCTCGAACCGACCCCAGCGTGGCGTGTAGCACATCATGTCGGCGTCCTCGTAGCCGCCCCAGGGGCTCTTGAACATGAACTCGGTCCGGATCGAGTCGCCTTCGCGGCCGACCAGGTCGAACACCGGGTTGAAGGTCAGCCGGCCGACGCCGTGCGGCAGCATCCCGCTGGCATCGGGCTCGCCGGTGAGCGCCTCCGGGTGGACGACGAAGGTCAGGTACTTCTCCCAGCGCAATTCCGGACCGGTCAGTTCGGTCGCTTCGTACGGGTGGCGGCGCAGCAGGTAGTCGCGCCAGGTCTGAGAGTCGCGAACAAGGCGCGTGCGATCGCGGCCGAAGAGTTCCAGGTAACCGTCGGGGGTGCGCTCGCCGCCCGTGGGCGGGTTCGGCGGTCCGACGTCGACATTGCCGCAGCGGGCGTAGATCTGCGGCCGACCTGGTGCCACGCGATGAACTTCGTCACGCAGCAGGGCCTGGTCCGGGAACAGCATGAACGCGTCCGAACAGATCATCGCCGAGAACGCGCCATCGACGAACGGCAGCGGCTGGCTGACGTCGCAGCAGGCAAATTGGGCATCGGGGGCAACCCAGTGCTTGGCACCCCAGATCTGGTAGAAGTTGAAGTCGATGCCGACGGCGCCGATCGGTCGCTCGCGCCGGGTCAGGAAGTGCCCGAAATTGCCATAGCCGCAGGCGATGTCGAGGATCGGCCTGTCGCTCGACGGAATCCGCTGGACCAGCGACATCGCCGACAGGTAGCGCGGCAGCACGAAGCGGTTGAGGAAGTACTCGGCGAGGAACGGGTTGTTGGCCGAACGGCGCGTATAGAAGAACCGAAAAAGGTCCTCGGCGAAGACGTCGCTGGAGCGTCGCGCGAGCAACCCGTCGAGCTTCTTGCGGGTCTGAAGCAGCCCCGCCCGGTTGCCCAATTCGGCCGGCCAGACATGCGCCTTCACCAGCCGGCGCTGTCCCGGGTATTGCCGCGGGAACACGAGGCAGCGGGCCAGGGCCTCGTCGGACTTGCCTGCCTCGAGCATGGCCACCAGTTCGGCGGCCATCGGCCCCTGCGAGATATCCGTGTCGTCCCAGTGCGAGATGATGCCCACGGGGCGCTTCATCAGGATCGGTACGCCTTCGAGCACCGGATAGCGGGTACAGCCGCAGGCCAGCACGCCACTGCGGCCGTTGCGGGCGTCGGTCTCGGTGAACGCCAGCGCACCGGCGCAGGACGGACAGCGCAGCATCGCGATGAAGCGATCGAAATCGAGGGCGACCGATCGTTGTTTTTCTGTGGGGGACGAGATCATGAAAAGCGGACTCCGTTCCGATTGCGGGCAGCGCCGGGCTACAGGCCCTGCGCGAGATCGCGACAAATGTCTTCCGGTGCTTCGAGGCCGACCGCGACTCGCAGCAGTCCCTCGGTGATGCCGGCGGCCGCGCGCACCTCGGCCGACATCCGGCCGTGGGTCGTCGTCGCCGGATGGGTGATGGTGCTTTTCACATCGCCGAGGTTGGCCGTGATCGACAGCAGCCGGCAACCGTCGACGACGCGCCAGGCACGCTCGCGCCGGCGGGCATCGTCGGCGGCCTCGACCTCGAATGACAGCACCGGCCCACCGGCCGACTGCTGCCGCCGCGCGAGCGCGTACTGCGGGTGACTCTCGAGGCCCGGATAGTGGACCCGGGACACGCCCGGCTGCCGTTCGAGCCAGCGTGCAACGTCGAGCGCATTGGCCGACTGCTGCTTGACGCGCAGCGACAGCGTTTCCAGTCCCTTGGCGATGACCCAGGCGTTGAACGCCGACAGAGTCGGTCCGCCATATCGCAGCACCGGCTCGAGCTTCGTCGTGACGTAGTCGCGAGTGCCGAGCACGGCGCCGCCCATGACCCTGCCCTGGCCGTCGAGGTATTTGGTGGCCGAGTGGACGACGATGTCGGCGCCCAACTCCAGCGGCCGCTGCAGCGCCGGCGTGCAGAGGCAGTTGTCGACCACGAGCGCGATGCCGCGACGGCGCGCCAGCGCTGCCAGCGCCCCGATGTCGGCGACCTCGGCCAGCGGGTTCGATGGTGTCTCGAGGAACAGGATCCGGGTCGTCGGCCGGATCGCTGCCTCCCAGGCCGCCGTATCGGCCAGCGCGACGTAGCTCGTGGTCACGCCATAGCGCTCGAACAATGCGAACAGTTGGATGGTCGTGCCGAAGACGCCCCGCGAGCTGACGACGTGGTCGCCACTCGCCGTCAGGCTCATCAGGACCGACTGGATTGCCGCCATCCCCGAGGCCGTGCTCAGGCACGCCTCGGCACCCTCGAGCGAGGCCAACCGCTCCTGGAACAGCTTGACCGTCGGGTTGCGGAAGCGCGAATAGATGAAGCCGTCGACCTCGTTGGCGAACTTGGCGGCGGCGTTGGCCGCACTGGTATGAACGAAGCTCGACGTGAGATAGATCGGCTCGCAGTGCTCGCCGAACTGACTGCGCTCGAAGCCGGCTCGAACCGCGCGGGTCTCGAACTGCTCGTCGCGCGCCGCGGATGCGTAGTCGGACTGATCGTTGCTCATCGGTGGCCCTCCCCGAAGTTCCATGGATGCTGAAAGCGTCCAGACCGCCGGGCCACGATGATCGCTGTGCCCCCGGTTTAGCGGAATTTGTAATGCGCTCGCAATCTGGGACAAATCAGCGCAGGAACAACTATACCCGATCGGCTCGCGGGTCGATCCGTCCCGGTCGATCCGTCACGGCCGATCCGTCAAGGCCGATCCGTCAATCCTGGACCGCCGAGAACCGCAGGTTCAGTTGGCTGCGGACCGCCGGTTCGGCGCCGTCGTCGAGCAGCCGGGCCTGCTCGAGTTCATCGAGGTAACCCGGGGTCACGTCGCCGGTGATGTAGTCGCCGTCGAAGCACGAGGCCTCGAACCGGGACACGCGCGGCCCGGCCTCGGCCACGGCGCGCTTCATCGACTCGATGCTCTGGTAGATCAACCGGTCGGCGCCGATCGCGAACCGGATCTCCTCGTCGCTGCGCTCGTGGGCGATCAGCTCGGCGCGGGTCGGCATGTCGATCCCGTAGACATTGGGGAAGCGGATCGGCGGCGCGGCCGATGCGAAAAACACCTTGCGGGCACCGGCCTGGCGGGCCATCTGGACGATCTCCCGCGAGGTCGTCCCGCGGACGATCGAATCGTCGACCAGCAGCACGTTGCGGTTGCGGAATTCGACGCTCATCGCGTTGAGCTTCTGGCGGACGGTCCTCTGGCGCACCGCCTGGCCCGGCATGATGAAAGTCCGGCCGACGTAGCGGTTCTTGATGAAGCCCTCGCGATAGTCGAGGTTGAGCCGCAGCGCCAGCTGCATCGCCGACGGCCGCGAAGTTTCCGGGATCGGCATCACGACGTCGATGTCACCCAGCGGCCAGGCGTTGCGGATCGACTCGGCCAGGTGCTCGCCGAGCTTGAGCCGGGCATCGTAGACCGAGGTGCCGTCGAGCACCGAGTCGGGCCGCGAGAAGTAGACATACTCGAAGATGCACGGATTCAGCGACGCGTTCTCGGCACACATCTCGCTGTGGAAGTTTCCGTCTAGATCGACCAGGATCGCCTCGCCCGGCGCGATGTCGCGGACGAAGCGGAATCCCAGCCCCTCGAGCGCCACCGACTCGGAGGCAACGAGATACTCGGTACCGGCGTCGGTCTCGCTGACGCCGTAGCAGATCGGGCGGATGCCGTACGGGTCGCGAAACGCGAGCAGGCCGTAGCCGGCGATCTGGGCGACACAGGCGTAGGCGCCCCGGACACGCAGCTGGAACGCCTTGACCGCGGCGAAGATCGTCGCCGGGTCGAGCGAGACGCCCTTGGCATGCTCCTGCAGTTCGTGCGCCAGCACGTTGAGCAGCACTTCGGAGTCGGAGTCGGTGTTGATGTGCCGCCGATCGCGAAGGAACATCTCTTCCTTCAACGCCGCGGCGTTGATCAGGTTGCCGTTGTGCGCCAGCGTGACACCGAACGGCGCGTTGACGTAGAACGGTTGCGCTTCCTCGTCGTTGCTCGCCGATCCTGCCGTCGGATAGCGGACGTGGCCCAGGCCCGAACTGCCGAGCAGCGTCCGCATGTTGCGCGTGCGGAAGACGTCGCGGACCAGGCCATTGCCCTTGTGCATCGAGAACTGCCGGCCATGGCTGGTCGCGATCCCGGCCGCGTCCTGGCCACGATGCTGGAGCAGGAGCAAGCCGTCGTAGAGCGATTGGTTGACCGCCGAACGACCGACGATGCCGAGGATGCCGCACATGCGTTCAGCGCACCAGAGGTGTCAGCGCGAAACCCGATCGCGCCGGTTGCTGCTGCGGTGCCGGCAGCCACGGTTGGGCCGCGGCCACCATCCAGTCGAGCAGCGGGCGGGTCTGCGCCTGTTGCCACGCCATCCGCTGCGCGAAGCCCAGGCGATGGGCGACGACCGCTACCACCAGGACGACGAGCCCTGCCCTGGCCACGCCGAGCGCGGCACCGAACGCCCGGTCGACGCCGGCCAGCCCGATCGAGCGCACGCCCTTCAGCAGCAGGAAGCCGCCGAAGCGGATCACCACGAACACGACCACGAACGCGCCGATGTAGAGCACCCAGATCGGCGC